>JANPGL010000656.1:0-10745 GCA_031423915.1 Actinomycetes bacterium
GACGTCACCATGGCGCTCGCCAAGGGCGCCCGGCTCGCGGGGGCGCGCATCATCGAGGGCGTCACCGTCACCGGGGTGAAGAGCGCGCGCGGCGCGGTCACCGGCGTCACCACCGCCCAGGGCGACATCACCTGCGAGTACGTCGTGAACTGCGCCGGCATGTGGGCGCGGCAGCTGGGCGCAAAGTCAGGCGTCACCATTCCGCTGCAGTCCGCCGAGCACTACTACCTCATCACCGAGAAGATCCCCGGGATCAGCCAGTCCTTCCCCGTGCTGGAGGATCCCGGCTCCCACGGCTATTTCCGCGAGGAGGGGGGCGGGCTGATGATTGGCCTGTTCGAGCCGGTGTGCGCGCCCTGGCACGTCGACGCCATCCCAGGTGACGCATCGTTCACGACGATCCAGCCCGACTGGGACCGCATGGGACCGTACGTCGAGGCGGCGATGCGACGCGTGCCGCGCTCGATGGACACCGGCATCCGCACGTTCTTCTGCGGCCCCGAGAGCTTCACCCCCGACCTGGCGCCGATCGTCGGCCCGGCGCCCGAGGTACGCAACTACTGGGTGGCCGCCGGCCTGAACTCGATCGGCATCCTCACCGGCGGCGGGCTCGGCCGTCTCCTGGCGCGCTGGATCACCGAGGGCGACCCCGACGCCGACGTGACGGGCATGCACCCGGCTCGGCTGCAGCCGTACCAGACGACGCCCGCGTACCGCCGCACGCGCACCGTCGAGTCGCTCGGCATGGTGTACCAGTGCCACTACCCCAACCGGTCGATGACGACGGCGCGCGGCGCCAAGCGCTCGCCCCTGCACGACCGGCTCGCCGCCCAGGGCGCGTGGTTCCGCGACGTGAGCGGCTGGGAGGGCGCCGACTGGTACGCAGGCGAAGGTGCCGCCCCCGACCCGGGCCCGTTGACGTGGGACCGCCCGGCGTGGTGGGACCGATGGGCGGCCGAGCACCGGGCCTGTCGCGAGGGCGTCATCGTGATGGACATGTCGTTCATGGCCAAGTACCGCGTGCAGGGACGCGACGCGGGCGAGCTGCTCGACCACCTGTCGGCCAACGCCGTCGACGGCGAGCCCGGCGTCATCACCTACACGCCCTGGTTGAACGAGCGCGGCCTGCTGGAGGCCGACCTGACGGTGACCAAGCGCGACGACGGCGACTTCCTGGTGGTGGCCACCGACACCGCCCATCGGCACGCGCTGGCCCACCTGCAGCGCCACGCCGACGGCCGCCACGCGTTCGTCACCGACGTGACGTCGGGGTTGGCCCAGCTGAACGTGCAGGGACCGCACTCGCGCGCGCTGCTCCAGTCGCTCACGTCGGTCGACCTGTCCGACGATGTGTTCGGGTTCCGTGCCGCCCGCGAGATCGACCTCGGCTTCGCACGGGCGTGGTGCGTGCGCATCACCTACCTGGGCGAGCTCGGCTACGAGCTGTACGTCCCCACGGAACAGGCGGTGCACGTGTACGACCAGCTCGCCACTGCCGGCGCGGCGTTCGACCTGCGCCACGCCGGGCTGAAGGCGCTGGCCAGCCTGCGCCTCGAGAAGGGCTACCGCGACTACGGCCACGACATCGACAACACCGACGACCCGCTCACGGTCGGACTCGGCTTCGCCGTGGCGTGGGACAAGCCGAGCGGCTTCGTTGGCCGCGACGCCCTGCTGGCCCGCCGGGCCGCGGGCCCGCTGCGCAGGCGTCTGGTCTCGGTCCTGCTCACCGATCCCGAACCGCTGCTCTTCCACGCCGAGCCGGTGCTCCGCGACGGCGTGGCCGTGGGCTACGTGCGTGCCGCGTCGTACGGCCACACGCTCGGCGGCGCCGTGGGCCTGGCCATGGTGGAGGCCGACGAGCCGATCACGCCGTCCTGGCTCGCCGCCGGCTCGTGGCAGGTCGAGGTCGCCGGCGAGCGCCACCCCGCCCGCACCTCGCTCAAACCGCTCTACGACCCCGACAACGCCCGCATCCGCGCGTAAGGTCGCGGATGTGGACCTGGACTTCTCGGGCGAGATCATCCACTGGCGCGGGCCGGCGCCGCACCACTTCGTCGTGGTGCCCGACGAGCCGAGTGCCGCGATCGAGGCGGCCTCGCGGCTCGTGAGCTACGGCTGGGGCTGCATCCCGGTGCGCGCCCGCATCGGCCGGACCGACTTCACCACGTCGCTGTTCCCCAAGGGCGACCGCTACCTCGTGCCGATCAAGGTCGCCGTCCGCCGCGCCGAGGACCACGAGCTCGGCGACAACGTGAAGATCCGCCTCCACCTCGACACCTGAACCCAGCCGCGGCGTCGGGGCGAACGGCGCCCGCATCCGCGCCTGACCGACGTCAGCCGCCGAAGTCACCGACCTCGATGTCGCTCGGCATCCACGCGCTCCGAAGACCGGACGGCGTCATCGCCCATACGAGGTGCAACGGCGCGTCGATCGTGGTGTGGTCCGGTCCGAACGTGTACATCGCACGCACGGGCGGCGGCGACATCGCCGCTGTTGCTGCGGATCCCGATTCCAAGGAAATCCATCGTACCGGACGCGTTCGTCATCATGCCCGAGGAGCAGAGCGCAGACGCTTCCGGCTACACCGCGCCGCACCCGAGCGCGTCGTTCAGCGTCCGGCACGCCTCGCGCATCCGGGCGGCGCCGAGCGTGGCAACGTGGCGCCGGAACGATTCGCGCTCGATGGTGTGGAGGTTGTCGAACGACACCACGCACGGCTTCGCCAGCCCGTCCTCGATGCCGAGGAGCAACTCGGACGTCAGGCCCCGGATCCTCGTCGTCAGCGCGGCCACGACGATGGCGTCGATCCGGTCGGCGACGGGGTCACGGGTGAGGACGAGCACCGGGCGGTCCCCGCCGCTGCCGGTCGCCGCGAACCAGATCTCGCCGCGCTTCACCCGCCGAACACCTCGACCCAGTCCGCGCCGTCGTCGGCGTCGGGCCACACCTCGTTGTCCCAGCCGGTCCGGTCGGTCCGCACGACGGGGATCCGGTCGTAGATCTCGGCATCTCGCTCGCACCGCAGGCGGTAGAGCAGCTCCCGCACGGCGCGGCTGAGCAACTCGCTCCGGGCGACGCCGGCGCGCGCTGCCTCGGCATCCAGCTCCGCCGCCAGCGCTTCGTCGGCGCGGAAGCTCAGCATCATCGTCATACGATCAGCATACGCCACGTATGACGCGCTCGTCATCACCGTGACAGTTCTCGGTGCGAGCAGAGACACAGGTGTCTCCAGCTGCGCCGAGAAAGGCGAGGCAGCCGGCCGCCCGGTCAGACGACGCGGACGTCGAACGGGGCGACCGAGCGGACCAGCTCGGCTGCGGCGGCCAGCGACTCCGCCGTGGGCTCCGCCAGCTCGGGGTCGTGCGGGCGCACGCCGTGGCGACGGAAGCCGATGACGACCACCCGCATGGCCGCGTCGATGTCGGCCAGGAACTCCGCCGTGCGACGCAGCAGCGCCGGGTCGTCGTTCACCCCGGCCACGAGCAGCAGGCGCACTTCGTACAGCCGGCCGAGCGCGTACAACCGACGGATCGACGCCGACACCTCGGCATTGCCGTGCCCCGTCATCGTGCGGTGGATCGCCGGATCGAGGCACTTCAGGTCGATCATGGCGCCGTCCATCACCGGCGCCAACAGGTCCCACGTCTCGGCCGCGCACGCACCGTTCGAGTCGACGAAGCGGGTGAGGCGCGCCAGCTCCGCATCGGCGGCGAGCGCGGTGAACAGCGCGTGGACGAAGGCCGCCTGCTGCGTCGCCTCGCCGCCCGACACCGTGACGCCGGACAGGAACGGTGCGGCGACGCGGATCTCGTCGAGCAGCTCGGCCACACCCCGGCGGCGCGGCCCGGGCGCGTCGTCGACCGGCTCGTGGCCGGGGATCGTCTGCGGGTTGTGACAGGCGACGCAGTCGAAGTTGCAACCCTGCAGGAAGACCACGAACCGGTTGCCCGGCCCGTCGACGCAGCTGAACGGGACGGTGTCAGCGACCAGGCCGCGGCTCGCGCTCATGGCATCCGATCCGCTTCACGGCCCGCTGGGTCAGGTGGAACGAGGCCTCGGAGCCGGCGGCCAGCAGGTCGCTGGCGTGCCGAGCGCCCTCGCCGGCGGCGATGGCGGCCAGGTCGCTCTTGCGCACCAGGTAGCCGGTGATCCGGACGAACTCGTTCGAGTCGAGGTTGAACGTGACGTCGCGCATGCCCGTGGCGAACGCGCCGCGGATGATGTCGACCACGGAGGTGGGGTTGCGCACAGCCGTGTCGTCCACGTGGACGATGTCGCTGATGCCGGCGGTGAAGTAGCGGTGGTGCGGCGCGCACGTGCGCAGGTGGTGGAGCAGGTCGGGCTCGTCGCCCACGGGGATGCGCGTGCCGGCGGTGACGGCGTCGTCGGTGTCGATTCCGCCCTGGCTGTGGAGGTAGCAGCGCCCCCCGCCGCCCCCGCAGTACGGCATCGGTCGGGCGGCCACCAGGTCGGCCAACCGCTCGACGACACGCCGGGCCAGCGCGTCGGCCACGTCGCCGTGGCCGTAACGCTCGGACCCGTCGCGGTCGAGACCCTCGTAGGTCAACAGGAGGTTCACGCACTCGGCCAGCCCGAACACGCCGAACATGGCCGCGAAGCGGTCGAGCGACACCAGGCCCTCGGTGGCCAGCCAATGCGTGGCGAAGAAGCGCTGCTCGTCCACCAACGACCGGATGCGCGCCTCGGCCAGCTCGGCGGTGAGCTCCACGTAGCGCGGCAGGGTGTCGGCCAGGAAGGCGTCGGCATCGCCCTGGTGGCGCAGCGCCACCTCCTTCAGGTTCAGCCGCACCAGCGTGTGTGCGCCGCCGCCCACCTTCAGCGCGTTGTAGCAGCTGACCGCGGCGTACCCGGGGCCGTGATCGCCGACCATCATCGGATGGTTCACGAAGTGCGGCTTGCCGGTCTCGAACACCGTGCGCACGCCGTCGAGCACGAGCGAATCGGGCGTGAGCGCCGGGTCGACCTTCATGGTGATGTTCGGCACGACCTGGCGCAGCGATCGCTCGACGCGCAGGATCGAGCGCACCACGCGCCCGTCGCGCGGCCCCACGTCGAGGTGCACGAAGGCATCGGGCAGCATGCGGTCGAGCTCGATCCAGAATCGGCGCAACGTCCGGTCGAGCTCGTCGTCGGCCATCGCCGCCGGGACGAACGGCTCGAGCAGCGCGTCGAGGTCGCCGAGGTACACCGGGTACGTCGTCACGGACGGCACGTGGGCGTACATGATCCGCAGGAACGACAGCGCGTCCTCCAGGTCCGCCGGCGGCGCCAGTTCGAGGTGGGTGACGCCCTGGCGCATGGCCTTGGCGTAGTCGGGCAGCACGTAGCGCGGCGTGTAGGGCGCGTGGCCTTCGTACAGGTCGCAGATGACCCGCTTGTCGAGCGCCTCACGACACTCGTCGGACACGGCCGGGTACGGCAGCGCCTCGGTGGCCAGACCGGCCAGCCGCCGCACCTTCTGGTCGTAGCCGAGCGACCCGTCGCGCACGATGGCCCCGGCCTGCGTCTCCAGCTCGCTGATGTCCACGGCCGCGACCTCCTCGGAGGTTGCGATGCGCCTCCAGCCCGGACGGTACCGCCGGCGCCGTCGGTCCGGCAGGGCCGAACGTCCTGGCGGCGAGGTCTCAGCCCGCAGGCACCGACGGCGGCTCGGCGTACTCGACGCGGCCGTCGGCGTGGCGGGCGAAGCGGGCCGGATCGGTGCCGTGCACCGGGTCGTCGGCATCCCAGGGCCAGCCGCCGAACTGGGTGCGCCGGTAGTCCTCGAACGCCTGCGCGATCTCGTCGCGCGTGTTCATGACGAACGGCCCGTGCTGGGCCACCGGCTCGCCGATGGGGCGACCCTGGAGGACGAGCACCTCGACGCCGGCGGGGCTGCCGAGCGTGACCGGCGCGGTGGCGTCGAGCACGGCGCCGGTGCCGGCCACCAGTTCGTGCCCGTCGACGGTGAGCGACGAGCCGGCGAACACGTAGGCCACCCGGACGGTGGTGTCGCCGCCGCGAGCGGCCGGCATCACCCAGCGGGCGCCGGCGCCGACCCGCACGTGCCAGATGGCGACGTCGCTGTCGGGGCGGGCGGCCCATGAGTGGGGCGGCGGGCTGGGCGGCACGACGCCGGCCAGTGCGCCGGCCACGACGGTGATCTCGGTGACGCCACCGCTGTCGTCGACGGCGCGCACCCGAGGAATGGAGCCGTCCCACAGCATGGCGAAGTGGGGGTCGACCATCTTGTCGGCGGCCGGCAGGTTCATCCAGATCTGGAACAGCTCCAGCGTGTTCGGGCCCTCGGTGTCGAGCAGCGGGAACATCTCCGCGTGCTGGATGCCGCCGCCGGCGGTCATCCACTGCACGTCGCCGCGGCCGTAGCGGGCGGCGGCGCCGAGCGAATCGGCATGGTCGACCAGACCCTGACGCACGTAGGTCACCGTCTCGAAGCCGCGGTGCGGGTGCGACGGGAACCCGGGCACGGTGCTGCCGTGGTACATGCGCCAGCCATCGACGCCGGCGAAGTCCTGCCCGATGTCGCGACCGTCGAGCGGCGCGTCCGGCCCGAAGCGGCCGTCGGCGGCCGGGTAGCCGTCGAGGTGGTGGACGCAGAACAGGAACGGGTCGACGGTGGGCCACTGGAACCCGAGCGGGACGGTCTGCAAGACGGGCGAGGTCACGAGTCGAGGGTACCGGGCGGTGCTCCTCGGGCCACCGGCGTAGGGTGTGGCGGACGCCAACCACCGACGGAGGACCGATGAACGGCGACCAGGCCATGCGGGCGCACGCGTCCACCGTGCCGTGCCCCGAGTTCCCCGACGCGGCGTTCACCGTGCCGGTGCCGCTTTCGCGGGCGACCGTCGCCATCGTCACGTCGGCGGCGCTGCACACGGCCGACGACGAGCGCTTCTCGGCCGGCGACACGGGCTTCCGAGCCATCCCCCGCGAGCGTCGCGACCTGATCCTCGGCCATTGGAGCCCGAACTTCGACCGCACCGGCGTGGCGATCGACCTGAACGTCGTCTACCCGATCGACCGGCTCGAGGAGCTGGCCGCGCAGGGGGTCATCGGGGCCGTGGCGCCACGCCACCTGTCGTTCGCCGGCAACCAGCCCGACGACGTCGCCACCATCCGCCACGACAGCGGCAAGGCGGCCGCCGCGCTGCTGATGGCCGACGGCGTCGACGTGGTGCTGCTCACCCCCGTTTGACCCCTGTGCACGCGCACCGTGAGTGTGCTCGCCCACGTCTTCGAGGCCGCCGGCCTCGCCACCGTCACGCTGTCGAACGTGCGGGCCATGGCCGAGAAGGTCAAGCCGCCGCGTGCGCTGCACGCCGAGTTCCCGCTCGGGCGTCCGCTGGGCATTCCCGGCGACCCAGGCTTCCAGCACGAGGTGCTCGCCCAGGCCTTCGCGCTCCTCGACGAGCCTCGCGGCCCGGTGCTGCGCGACTTCCCGCTCACGATCGAGGCCACCGACGAGCCGCTCGCCTGCTCGCTGCCGGCACGCTTCGACCCCAACCTGCCCCCGGCGGTCGACGAGGCGCGCGGCCTGCGCAAGGCGTACGACCGGGCGGTGGCTCGACGCGGCGCGACGTCGGTGGGCCGCGCCATCGGGCCCGACGACGTGCCTGCTGCGCTCGCCGCGCTCCACGCCATCGCCGAGGGCGCCGACCTGAAGACCTCGGGGTTGCCCGGCGGGGGCAACACCACCGCCGTGTGCCACGACATCCGGACGTACTACGAGGAGGCGGCGCTCGAGCTGGCCGACGGTCCTCCCGCCGGCGCCCGCGCCGTCGAGACGTGGTACTTCGACCGCACCGAGGCGGGCCGCAGCGTGCTCGCCGCCCGCGCCGCGCTGCGCGACGGCGGAGCGAAGTTCCCGGTGTGGTTCTACATGACCCCCGGCCACCGCTGAGCGCCGACCGCTAGGTTGCCGTCCATGACCCTGCGCGTGCGCGCCTACGACCCCGCCGACCTGGCCGCCGTCCACGCCCTCAACGAGGCGGCCTATCCTGCGGTCGGCACCGAGACGCTCGACGCCCTGCGTCGCATCGCCGACCAGTCGCTCGTGGCGCTCGTGATCGACGAGGCCGACACCGGGACGATCGCCGGCTTCTGCCTGGTGCTCGAACCCGGGGCCGACTACGGCTCGGGCAACTTCCGGTGGTTCCGCGAGCGGTACGACGACTTCGTCTACCTCGACCGCGTGGCCATCTCGCCGGCGGTCCAGCGCCGCGGACTCGGGGCCCGTCTGTACGCCGAGGTCGAACGCCTCGCCGCCGAGCAGCGCCCGGAGGCCGCCCACTTCACGCTCGAGGTCAACCTCCGGCCCCGCAACGACCAGTCGCTGGCGTTCCACGCCGGCCTGGGGTTCGTCGAGGTCGGCCAGCGCGAGACCGAGTACGGCGCACTGGTCAGCCTCATGGCGAAGCCGCTGCGCCCGGCCGACGCGTAGGGAACGCGTCAAGGCCGTATCCGGCCCGGCCCCGGTCGCCTCATCATGACGACACCAGGAGGGTCGGTCATGGGACTGCGGGAACGGTTGATCGAGAAGCTCGGCGGCGACGAGCCGCTCGACCCGGACGCGCCGGTGGCCGTCGGGCCCGTGCCGTTCGTCCAGTCGGGGCTCGTGTCGGTGGCGCTCCACGACGCGGGTATCCGCCATCGCGTGACCGCGTGGCTGAGTCCTACCTGCGGCACGAACGAGACCGTCATGATCGTCGTCGGCCCGCAGGACGCCGCCCGCGCCGTCGATGTCGTCGACGGCTTCCGCCGCCGCTTGGCGCGTGCTGGGAGCCGGTAGCACCCGAGCGCTACCGTGACCCTGGGGCCGGCCGACCGCCGGTGACGGAGGGGGAACCATGCGTCAGATCTGTGCCGACCTGGCCGCCGAGCACGCTGCGCTCGACGCCATGGTGGCGCCGCTCGACCAGGCCGGGTGGGAGCTGCCCACCAAGGCCGACGGCTGGGACGTGCGCGACACGGTGTTCCACATCGCGTACTTCGACGACACCGCCCGCCTGGCCATCGTCGACCCACCGGCGTTCGCCGAGAGCACCAGGCTGATGCTCACCGGTGGCGGCGTCGACTTCGCCGCCCTGGCCCGGGCCATGACCGGCGCCGAGCTCCTCGCCTGGTGGCGTACCACCCGGGCCGAGCTCCTGGCCGCCGCGGTCGAGCTCGACCCGAAGGCCCGGCTCCCCTGGTACGGGCCGCCCATGAGCGCGCTGTCGTTCCTGACGGCCCGGCTCATGGAGACGTGGAGCCACGCCTACGACGTGGCCGACGCCGTCGGCGCCACCGTGGTGCCGACCGATCGCCTCAAGCACATCGCCCACCTGGGTTGGGTGACCCGCGGCTGGTCGTACGCCAACCGCGGCCTGGCCGTGCCCACCGATCCGGTGCGCCTCGAGCTCACCGCGCCCTCCGGCGACGTGTGGGCGTGGGGTCCCGAGGACGCCGCCGACCGCGTCACCGGCGAAGCGGTCGACTTCTGCCTGGCCGTCACCCAGCGCCGGCGCTACGACGCCGTGCCGCTCACCATCGTGGGCGCCGTGGCACGCGACTGGATGAGCAAGGCACAGGCGTTCGCCGGCCCGGCCACCGACACCGACGCCGACCGCACGACCTGACCGTCGCCCCTGGGACGTCAGATCGGGCGAGCCTCGGCGGCGAAGCCGCTGGCGTGCGCCCGCACAGCTGCCTGCACTCGGTCGCGCACGCCGAGCTTCATGATCACGTTCGACACATGGGTCTTGGCCGTCGCCTCGCCCACGCCGAGGCGCGCCGCGATCTCGCCGTTCGTGAGCCCACGGGCCACCAGCCACAGCACGTCGCGCTCGCGTTCGGTGAGCCGATCGTCGAGGGGCGGCTCGAGCGACGACGACGCCGCCCGCTGCATGACGCGGGCGACCACGTCGCCCGCCAGCACGGCCTCGCCCGCCGCCACGCGGCGAACGGCCCGTCGGATCTCCTCCGGGGGCGCGTTCTTCAGCAGGAAGCCCGCCGCCCCGGCGCGCAGCGCGCCGAACAGCGACCCGTCGTCGTCGAACGTGGTCAGGACCAGGACCCGTGCGCCGGCGGGCGCCAGCTCGGCCGTGGCTGACACCCCGTCGCGTCCGGGCATGCGCAGGTCCATCACCAGCACGTCGGGCCGGTGCACGGTCCAGGCCCGCACCGCGGCATCGCCGTCTCCGGCCTCGGCCACGACCTCGATGCCGTCGGACTCGAGGATGGTGCGCAGCGCCGACCGCATCGCCGGCTGGTCTTCGGCGAGCACGATGCGCACCGCGTTCACGATGGCCCCGGCAGCATCACGTCGACGACGAAGCCCCCCGATGGTGCCGGCCCGGCGCCCAGAGTGCCGTGGAACAACGCCACTCGTTCGCGCATGCCGACGAGCCCACGACCCGCACCCGGCGGTGGCACGGGCGCCCGGGGGTGCGACGGTCCCGGGTCGGCCACGACGACGCGCGCCGAGCAACCCCTCACCTCGATGCGCACGTCGCACGCGCGCGCCTGCGAGTGACGCGTCACGTTGGTGAGCGCCTCCTCCACGATTCGGTAGACCGTCAGCACGGCCGCAGCACCGAGCGCGTCGACGCCGTCGTCGCACGTGACGCGCACGGTCAGGCCGGCGGCCCTGAAGCCCGCCGCCAGGGCCAGGAGGTCGGCGCCCCGCACCGGCGGCGGCAGCGGAGCGCGATCACCGGCGTCGAGCACCTCGAGCAGCCGT
>JANPGL010000657.1:0-4845 GCA_031423915.1 Actinomycetes bacterium
CGATGAGGTGCAGCCGCTGCACCGGGTCGGCGCCGTTGAGCGGCTCGTCGAGCACGAGCACCTGCGGATCGGTGACGAGCGCGGCGGCCACCTTCGTCCGCTGCCGCATGCCCTTGCTGAAGCCGTCGACGCGACGGTCGGCGGCGTCCAGCATGCCGACGCTCTGCAACGCCGCCTCGGGCGCGCCCCGATCGGTCACCCGGTGGAGATCCGCCACGTAGTGGACGAACTGGCGGGCCGTCAGACCGGCCGGCACCGCCTCGTCCTCGGGCACGAGCGCCACCTGCCGGTGCACGACGCGATCACGGCGCGGGTCGCGACCCGCGACGCGCACGGTGCCCTGGTTCACGCCTACGAGGCCGACGACGGCGCGCATGAGCGTCGTCTTGCCCGCACCGTTCGGACCGAGGAGCCCGGTGACCCCGGGCCCGAACGAACAGCTCAGCTCCGACAGCGCCACCTTCGGCCCGAACCACACGGACACGCCGCCCACGGCCACGGTGGCGTCGGGCACGAAGGCCGGGTCCGGCGCGGGCAGCACCGGAGGCGGGAGCGGCTCGCCGGTCACCGTTCCACCCAGCGGTAGCGGTACAGCAGCACGCCAGTGGCCGCCATCGACATCGCCACGTAGGCCACGGCCGCCAGCAGGGCCCCGCTGGCCACCCCACTGAGTGGCGACACCGGATCGAGGTGGCCCAGGAACACGACGTCGCGCAGGTACAGCGGCAGCGCCAGCACGTTGATCAGCGCGGCCGGGGATCCGTCGCTGCGGCCGACGTCGCCGACCAGGATCCCCGACGTGACGGAGGTGATCAGGAACAGCCCGATGACCGCAGCGCCGGCCACGATGCGACGGTCGGTCAGCGACGACAGGGCCACGCCGAGCACGGCGTAGTACACGGCGAGCAGTGCGATGGCGACGGGCACCTTCCACAAGATGTCGAGGTGCCCGGTGAAGTAGTCGAGTGCGCTGTCGCTCACCAGCATGTTGCCGACGAACAGCACCACCTGCGGCAGGAACGAGAACGCGAAGACGATCGAGGCGATGGCGCCGACCTTGGCGACCACGTAGTCGACGCCGGTCATCGGCCGGGCGAACATCAGCGGCAGGACGCGCTGGCGTCGGTCGGGACAGATCACGTCGGGGGCGACGAGCGCCACGAACAGCAGCAGGGCCGACGACACCCCGACGTACTCGCGGTACGTCACGATCTCGAACCGGTCGGCCAGGCTGTCGCGCGTCACGTAGCCGATGCCCACGTTGACGATGGCCGGCACGGTGACGACGGCGAGGAGCACGAACGGCGCCACCTTCTGCCGCCACGAGCGGCGCAGGCCGAGCGCCCGCCGGATCGACGCCTTGTACAGCGCGAAGGCGGCCGCACCCCGGCGTCCTCGGGGGCCGTCGTAGGGCCGATAGCCCCGGTCGTAGACGGCGCCGCCGCCGGAGACGGCGCTCATCGGACGCCCGCCTGCCGGAGGAACACCTCGTCGAGCGAGGTCAGGCGCGTCGACAACCGGTACAGCGGCAGGTCGAGGCGGGCGATCACGTCGCGGATGACGTCGAGGTGCTCGTCGCCGTCGATGGTCACCTCGACGAGCCCGTCGGCCGCCACCGCATGCAACGACGCTGCGGCGAGCCCGACGACCAGTTCGGCGCTGCGCGGGCCCACGTCGACGGTGACGGTGCCCGTGCGGTCGAGCAGCGAATCGGTGGCTCCCGACAGTACGAGTCGACCGGCATCGATCATCACCACGTGGTCGCACACCTGCTGGACGTCGTCGAGGAGATGCGTGGCCATCAGCACCGAGATGCCGAACGTGCCCAGTCGGGCGACGAGCGCCAGCATCTCGGTGCGGCCCAGCGGGTCGAGCCCGGCGGTCGGCTCGTCGAGCAGGACGAGCGTCGGGTCGCCCACGAGCGCCTGGGCCAGCTTGGTGCGTTGCCGCATGCCGGTCGAGAACCCACCGATGGGCCGGAACCGGGCCTCGTCGAGCCCGACCAGGTCGAGGATGTCCGACGCCCGCTGGCGAGCCGCACGCGCCGGCAGGCCGCTGAGCTCGCCGAACGTCGACACCACGTCGGCCGCCGTCTGGTCGAGCGGCAGGCAGTCGTGCTCGGGCATGTAGCCGAGCAACGTCCGCACGCCGATCGCATCCTTCGCCACGTCGAGCCCGCACACCTCGACCCGCCCCTCGGTCGGGTGGGCGAGGCCGAGCAGCAGGCGGAACGTGGTCGTCTTCCCCGCCCCGTTGGCGCCCACCAGACCGATCAGGCCTCGGGGCACCTCGACCGTGAGATCGTCGAGCGCCGTCACCGTGCCGTACCGCTTGGTGAGGCCCTCGAGACGGAGCAGCGGTTCGGTGGGCACGATGCCGCAGTCTGTCACCGACGCCCGCTGGGCGCGCCCACGACCCGCCGTGTCCTACACCGGGTGGCCGTGGATGCGGAACGGTTCGCCGTTGCGCACCCCTTCGTAGACCTCTCGGATGCGTCGGGCCCCCCGATGGTTCACCAGCCCGGTGCCCAGCACGTACCGCTCGAGCACGGCCCCGTCGGGATGGTGACCGTCGGCCACGAGCTGTCGGAGCGAGCGCACGCTGGCGGCGCGCGAGGTGGCGTCGGCCATCTGCTCGCGGCCCCCGAGGCGCACCAGGGCGTCGAGCGCCGCTCGCACCGGCGCGTCGAGCGACGCCGTTCCGTCGTCGTACGGGACGGCGAGATCCACCGGGGCGGCCCGGGCGCGCCACGCGTCCACATCACCCGGTCGGGCGGACACGACGCACAGCGCGCCGTCGACGGCTTTGCGCTGGGCCCGCTCGAGCAGGTCGGTCTCGGGCCACAGCAGCAGAACGGCGGCCGGGTGGCGCACGGCCACATGCGCCCGTCTCGTGGCCACCTGGTACCCGTGCTGCTCGGGCGCGACGGGCAGGAGGTCGTCGAGATCGACGCGCGCCGCCACGATCACGAGTCGCTCCATGGCGCGCCCCATCCGCTCGATCCACAGGTGGGCGCGACGGAACTCCTCGGCGCCATCGAACCCCGTGGAGGTCCGATCAGGGATCCAAGCGCTGACGCCCGTCGTGTCGCCCGACACGACCGTCACGCTAGCGACGAGCTCGGCCATCCCCACCGGGGCGACGGCCGAGCACCACCGGTAGCACCGCCGACAGCACGGTGACGGCGAGGGCGCCGGTCGAGCCGAACACCGTGTACTGCGCCTCGACGTCGACGCCGACCGCGGTGGTGATCGTCCAACCGAGGGCCCACATCGCCGCCGACGCCGGAGGCCACACCGCGGCGAGGCGTCCGAGTCGCCGGCGGAGGAGCGCGGCCTGTGCGATGCCGACCGCCATGCCGCTCACCGCGCCCTGCGCGGCGAGCGCGCCCAGGCCGGTGCGGTACTCCACGAGCGCCGCGCCGCCGCCGAGACCGGCGGCGAGGCCGAGCGCGGTGGCGGCGATCCATCGCTGGTCGACGCCGCGCCGGCGCAGACCGAGCCACTGGGCGGTGCCCAGCACCGCCCCGGTGAGCGCGCCGCCGACGACGGCGGCGAACGGGCCGTCGACACGGCCGACGACGAGCTCGGCGAGCAGTCCGCCGAGCGGGAAGCCGACGAACGTGGGAAGCCAGCGGAGCCCGGTGCGGATCGGGCTCGCCGTCGAGATCGGGGTGAGAACGTGTCTGGTCATGGGAAGTCGGTCTCCTCGTGCGGGGGCGCGGCCGCCGGCCGCGGTGCGGGCCGGCGGGGGCGGTGCGGGTGATGGTCAGACGGTGGTGAGCTCGACCGCGGGCACGTCGTGTGGCGCGCGGCCGCCCTCGATGTCGAGGTGGGGCACGACCCGGTCGAGCCACGCGGGCATCCACCAGTTCCGGTCGCCCAGCAGCTCCATGGTGGCAGGCACCAGGACCAGCCGGATGATGGTGGCGTCGATCACGACCGCGGCGGCCATGCCGATGCCGATGATCTTCAGGAAGATCTGCGGGTCGAGGATGAACGCCCCGAACACGGCCGTCATGATGAGCGCGGCGGCGGTGATGACCTTGGCGGTGGCGGCCAGGCCGTCGGCCACGGCGGTGGCGTTGTCACCCGTGCGCAGGTACTCCTCGCGCACCCTCGACAGCAGGAACACCTCGTAGTCCATCGAGAGGCCGAACAGGATGGCGAACATCATCATCGGGATGAACGCCGGGATCGGCGTGGGGGTGGTGATGCCGAACAGGTGCCCGAACCAGCCGCCCTCGGCGGCATACGCCACCACGCCGTAGGCGGCGATGATCGACAGCAGGTTCAGCACCGCGGCCTTGGCCGCCACCAGGACCGAACGGAAGACCGCCAGCAGCAGAAGGAACGACAGCACGATAACGGCGGCGATGAACAACGGGAGCCGCGACGAGATGCTGTCGGTCTGGTCCACGTTCGCCGCGGTGATCCCGCCGACGACCACGGTGACGCCCGAGCCGGCCAGCGCGGCCGGCACGACATCGTCACGCAGCCGCGTCAGGAGCCGGGTCGTGGCCTCGTCCTGCGGGCTGGCCGCCGGGGTCAGCGTGATCACCGCGGCGTCGGCGTCGGGGCTGGCGATCGGGGCCGACACGGCGGCCACGCCGGGCGTGGCGGCCAGCGCGGCCTGCAAGGTCGACAGCGCACCGAGCGCCCGCTCGTCGCCCCGGTCGGCGACGAGCACGAACGTGCCGTTGAACCCGGCGCCGAACCCGTCGGTCATCAGGTCGTAGGCCCGCCGCGTCGTGAGCGTGGTCGGATCGTTGCCGGCGTCGGGGAACCCGAGGCGCAGACCCGTCACGGGCGCGATGAGCACCCCGAGCGCCAGCGCGCCGGCCAG
>JANPGL010000658.1:0-5683 GCA_031423915.1 Actinomycetes bacterium
GGGACGTACGCGTGGGCACGATGGGAGTGGAACACCGCTCGAACACTGGCGCTCGACACGATGCGCCTCGTCATCGGGACCGACACCGCGACCGGCAGTGGATGGCTGTTCGACTGGCTCAGCTCCCGGCTGCAACCGGCCGGCGTCCTGGCCAAGGGATCGGGCACCGCAGAACTCGCTGGCGGAACCGGTCTCGAGCGAGCGCCCATGCTGCTCGCCACGACCGCGGCGGCCGGTGTCGGGCTCCGCGCCGCCACCATGGGCCGCGCCCGTACCTGGCTCAACAATCCTGACGCCAGACAAGCCCTGCTCGATGAGCTCGCCGGGACCAGCTGCCAGGCCACCGCGCACTCGATGGCAACCCGACAGGACCTCGACCGGACCGCCCTTGAAGGTCTTGCCGAGGCTGCGTTGACGAGATGTGGGCTCCCCGCAGCCGACCACACCATCAGCCTGTCCCCCGATTCGTCAACGGCACTGGTCTCCGCCCTCGCGGCACGGGCGACACCGCCAGCCAGCGTGCTCACCGCACTCGCCGCGGCCGCCGTCGACCTGATCGCTCGGGGCCGGCCCCAAGCGGCCACATCCACGACGGAACCGGCCACGCCAGACACGACGTCCAGCCCACCGCCCACCGCGCCCCAGCTCGACCCCACCGTGCCGATGGCCCCTCCTCCGGCATCGACCAGCCCGACGCCGCCTGCGCCGACGCTGCCGGCTTCGCCGCCGACCACCGCGATGCCGGAGCCGCCGACCACGTTGCCGGCGCTGGCGGTCAAGGCGGCGCCGTCGAGCTGCCGCACGCAGGACAAGGACAGCGAAAGAAAGACGACCGAGGAGGCGGACAAAGGCAAGGACCGGGTCGAAATCCGTGCCAGTGGGCTCACCCCGGGCGGTCTCGCCACTATCGTTCTCACCTCACCGAGCAGGATCTTCACGACCTCATCGCAGATAGCTGCGGCGGACGGCACCGTGACGGTCGCCGTGGACTGCAGCGGGCGTCAGCCGGGACGATGGCTCGTCGCCGTTAGCGAGGCGACGACTTCGCGTACATCCCGACCGACCGGCTTCGACGTCAAGAACTGAACGCCACGATCCGCGCGGCCAACGGCAATCTCGTCGTCATCGCCGTGATCAGCTACAACCGCGTTAACCGCACTCGCGACTTCCGCGTCGCAACGTAGGCCGGTGCGGACCAGCCAGGTCCGTCGCCCCTTCGCAAAGCGGTGTAATGGGGCGCTTCGGACTTGAGCGGGGTGTGAGGGTCCCGGGCGCGGTCAGGGGCTCTGCCAGCCTGATGGTTCTCTACGCCGTCAGATTGTGAGCCCCTGTGGAACGGAACCCTACGCGCATGTGCGCGCTGCTGTTGGGTCTTCCTGATGTGACCGTGATCGGCATCGTCGACCTGGCCGGCGCCGAGCTGGTGATCCACGTCGAACAGGCCGCCACCGAGCGACCGGCGTGTGGCGGGTGTGGGCAGGCGGCGGTCGTGAAGGACCGGGCCGATGTCCTGCTGGTGGACCTGCCGGTGTTCGGCCGCGCGGCGAAGCTGGCGTGGCGCAAGCACCGGTGGCGCTGCCCGAACCGCTCGTGCGCGGTCGGGTCGTGGACCGGGGAGGACGCCCGGATCGCGGCGCCCCGGTTGGCGATGACGGACCGGGCCGGACGGTGGGTCACCGAGCAGGTCGGCCGCTACGGCCGCACCGTCAACGAGGTCGCCATCGAGCTCGGCTGCGACTGGCACACCATCAACGACACCGTGGTCGCCTACGGCACCGCGCTCGTCGACGACGACCCCGACCGCATCGGGCAACCGACCGCGGTCGGCCTGGACGAGACACTGTTCAAACGCACTGGTGAGTTCCATCGCCAGCACTGGTCGACCTCGATCGTCGATGTCCGCGTTAGGCGGCTCATGGACATCGTCGAAGGGCGCGGCGGGCTCGAGCCTCGCCGCTGGTTCGATGCTCGCGGTCCGGCATGGTGCGACGGGGTCGAGTGGGCCACCCTCGACCTCTCCGGCCCTTACAAGGCCGTGTTCGAGGACAAGCTCCCGGAGGCCACGCTGGTGGCCGACCCGTTCCATGTCGTGAAGCTCGCCAACACCAAGCTCGACGAGTGCCGACGCCGCGTGCAGAACGAGACCCTCGGCCATCGCGGTCGCAAGGATGACCCGCTCTACCGCTGCCGCCGACTGCTCACCAAGGCACACGAGCGGCTCGACGAGAACGGCAACGCCAAGCTCCTCGGCCTGCTCCGTGCTGGTGACCCCAAGGGGCGAAGTCGCGCAGGCCTGGCACGCCAAGGAGGTCGTGCGGTCGATCTACGCGCACACCGACCCGATCGTCGCCGCCGACTGGGTCGACGAGATCGCCTGGACTTCGGCGACCGGAGCTGCCCACCCGAGGTCCAGTCCCTCGGGCGCACCATCGGCCGCTGGCGCAAAGAGATCGTCGCCTGGCACTGGTCGCACGTGACGAACGGCCCGACCGAGGCCGCCAACAACCTCATCAAGCGGATCAAGCGCGTCCGGTTCGGGTTCACGAACTTCATCAACTACCCCATCCGCGTCCTGCTCTACGCCGGCCGCCCCAACTGGGGCCTACTGCCCACGATCAGACCCCGCTGAGATCCGAAGCGCCTGTAATGGCGACCTGAACAAACGCAGAACGGTGCGACCAGCAGCAGCGTCTCGCGCCGGAACAGGATCGCCCCCGGACTGGCCGCTAAACGAACTCCAGTTCGCCGACGAGGAGCCCGCAGGCCACGCCCGTCGTTCGGCCACCACCGACCGAAGCCACTGTGCAGCTCCCGCGTGGTGGTGGACCGTGGCGAGCGCGACGACCGGGCTCAGCATCGACCAATCCTCGCGCGGCGGCAGCCCGTGCGACGTTCTTCCGATCACACTGTGAAGCGACCCCGCGTGGCCTGCGACGCGGTTCGCACGCTCGCTCGCGCCCCGCAGGCACTGAACTGCCGGCGGGACCGTTGGGCCCCGCCGGAGCGGTCGGTCGTCGTGACCCACCGACCGACGATCGACTCCACCCGAGGAGCCTCGCCGGTGGTCAGGTGTGTCGGCGGCGCACGGCTACGAGGATTGCTCCTGCGGCGACGAGGCTGAAGGCGAGGAGCAGCAGTATTGATGATGAGTGTCCGGTCCTGGGCAGTCCCCCGCCGAGGACCGAGGGCGTGACCGCCGGGGTTGTTGGGACTTGGGTGGTGGCGGTCGCGCCGGCGGTCGTGGTTGTGGTGGGCACGGTGGTGGTGGTGCTGCTGGTGGGTGCGGTGGTGGTGGCCGCGAGGGCGGTCGTGGTTGTCGTGGGTGCGGTGGTGGTGGCCGCGATGGTCGTCGTCGTCGGCGCCGTGCCACCGCAGGTCGAATTGGTGATGGTGTTCGAGTCCAACGTCACTGCGCCGTTTCGGGCGAGCACACGGCCATTGACGTTGGTTCCGGTGGTCGCGGCGATGGAGGTGAGCGCGAGCACGGTTCCGACGAAGGTCGAGTTGGTGCCCAGGGTTGCTGAACTGCCGACTTGCCAGAAGACGTTGCAAGCGGTGGCACCGTTGGTCAACGCGACGACGCTGGCCGAGGCGGTGATCAGCGTGCTGGCGGACTGGAAGACGAACACCGCGTTGGGGTCCCCTTGAGCGTCGAGGGTGAGAGTGCCGGTGAGTCCGAGGGTCGCGCCGGTGTAGACGCCGGAGACGAGGGTCCGCCCACCAAGGTCCGCGCTGATCGTCGCGGTGGCGGCGCGCCCGGCAGCGTCGTTGTACGCGGTGGTGACTGCGGCTTCCGCTTGAGCGGCGGTGGCGTCAGTGGCGTGGATGGTTCCGTTGTTGACGGTACCGGGGGGGAAGCCCACGACAGCGGTTCCGGGGCTCAACCCGACGTCGCCGCTGATGACGGAGGGTCCGGTGTTGGTGATGGTCGTGCCGGCGAGGACCGCGAAGCTTGCGGCCGTGCCGAGCCCGACGGGTGCCTGCGCTGCGAACGCTGGGTTTGCGGTGACGCCGGTCAGAGCGAGCCCGAGGGCGGCAACGGCGAGCACCCGGGACGCGCGTGCACGGTGAGCGAACACGATCAAGTCGGCCTCCTGGTGGATGGAACGGGAACGGGGATGGGGTTCATGCGGGCAATCGCGGTGAGCGCACAGAGCGGTTGTGTCGTCTCATTGCGGATGTGGAATCGACCACGGCTATTTCTCAATGGATCACTGCGACCGCCGAGTGTTTGGCGTGTTGCGGTGGGCTCGTATGAAGCACGAGGGTCTGCGCCAAGTCCACGGACACCGGGATCGGATCGGCTGGCCGGCGCCACGGACGCGCGAGGCGAGATAGCGGGAGCGAGACCGCGGCTCGCCCAACGTGCACGACGCATACAGGCGTGCACCATCGACACATTCACCGCAGCCGGCGACTCGAGCGAATCGCCACCACACACTGCGATCGCCATGCCGGGCGCTCCCATCGGTTGGTGCGCCACCGAGGTCCAGGGCAGTGCTGGCAAGATCAACCGGACCCTGCAATCCGCACGTTACGCCTATTCAGCCGGAGTTTCAAGCTACGTTAAGACTTGCGGTGGCGAACCCGATCTTCTCGAGCGCCGCCTCGCAGACCTGCTTCGACGTCTCCCGGCGAACGGCTCGACGCCATCCGCTCAAGGTCGATTTCACCGTATCGGGTGCTCCCGCCGTCCGCGCCAGCCTCCACGCTGCTCACGGAATAGGCCTTGTGTCGCCTCCCCTCCGTGCGAAGGAAGTCACTTCAAGCGAACACGCGACCGCGTGCTCAGCTACGACCGGTCAGCGCCCTACAAGGCGAGGACGTAGGTCGACTGCCGCCCGTAGCCGTGCGCCCGCCGCCGGGGTCCCGGGACCCACACACCGAGTGTTGTCTCGGAGGCCACGGGCCGCCAGAACAGTCGTATGCGATCGTGCCGCTGGTGTCTCGTCCCGATCTGCGCGCCTGCCGACTGTCGCTACGGGTCTCGAAATGTCCTGCGAGAAGATGAGGTCGGGTCGGAGCTGGCCGATCAACGGCTCTATGACGCCACTCCAGACCCTGGTTTGCGTCCGACCCTGACACAAAGACGCTTCTATCCCGCGCTGCGCACGAGTGCACTACTTCGCACAGCGTCAGGCTCGACGCGAGCCGCCCGGGAACCGGCGCGGTGCAGCGCGGTGGTCGCTCGGGATCGGGCGCCACGGTGGCACGGCGTTCCGATGAGGCGGCCGCGCCGGCTGAGCGTCCTACCGGGTCGGCCACCCGATGGGGCTGGCTGTCGTGGCGAACCCGCGACCGCGCCAGAACGGGCATCCTTGGGCGAGTCCGCAGAATGGGAGTCGCACCCGGAAGGGCCCCACTGACGGTGGTGGCGAACGAGCGTCGCGACGGCGCCTACAGTCTCGGTGGTGCGTATCAGTCTCGATGCCGACAAGTGCCAGGGTCATAACCGGTGTTACGCCCTGGCTCCAGAACTGTTCGATGTTGACAACCTCGGTCAGTCGGTACTGCTCGTCGAGGGCGAGATTCCCGAAGAACTCGTGGAGCGGGCCCGACTCGCGGCGGCGAACTGCCCCGAGTTCGCGATCAAGGTCGTGGAGGCCTGACATGACCGAAACTGCGACTCCTCGCCCCGGCTATGTGCCCCCCGTCTTCGGCGACACGCCCCAGGGTACGCACG
>JANPGL010000659.1:0-5570 GCA_031423915.1 Actinomycetes bacterium
GCCAGGCCGGTAGCGTCGGCCGCAATGAGCGGGCGGGAGCTGATCGTGCTGGGCACGTCGAGCGCCGTGCCCACGCGCCACCGCAACCACAACGGCTACCTGCTCCGGTGGGATCGCGAGCACGTCCTGTTCGACCCGGGCGAGGGCACCCAGCGCCAGTTCACGTTCGCCGGTGCCGCGGTCTCGTCGATCACGCGCATCTGCGTCACCCACCTGCACGGCGACCACTGCCTGGGCCTGCCCGGCATCCTGCAGCGGCTGTCCTTCGACGACGTGCGCCACCCCGTCGACCTCTACTACCCCGCCAGCGGGCAGGAGTACATCGACCGCCTCCGGACGGCGTCGATCTACCACGACCGCACCGAGCTCCGGCTGCATCCCATCGACCGCGACCGCGTGGTGGACGCGTTCGGCGACGGCGTGCTGGTGGCCCGCCACCTCGACCACCGGGTCGACAGCGTCGGCTACCAGGTGGTCGAAGCCGACGGTCGACGAATGCTGCCCGACCGGCTCGCCGCGCACGGGGTCGCCGGCCCGGCCGTCGGGGAGCTGCTGCGCACCGGGGTGCTGCGCCGACCGGACGGCGAGGTGGCGCTCGCCGAGGTGAGCGAGCTGCGACCCGGCCAACGATTCGCGTTCGTGATGGACACCCGCTTCTGCGAGGCCGCCGTAGCGCTGGCCGAGCGGGCCGATCTGCTCGTGTGCGAGGCGACGTACCTGACGCGCGATGCCGCGCTGGCCGACTCGTACGCCCACATGACCGCAGCCGAGGCCGGTCGGGTGGCGGCCCTCGCCGGGGCCCGCCGCCTCGTGCTCACCCACTTCAGCCAGCGCTACCCGACCACCGACGAGCACCTCGCGGAGGCCACCGCCGAGTTCCCCGACGTGATCGTGGCCGACGACCTGCTGCGCATCCCCGTGCCGCCCAGGGCCTGACCGCTCGACCCTCAGATCCCCTGCTCGTCCGCCGGGCGACCGTGCGCCCACAGCGCCCCCGCGGTGAGCAGCGCCAAGGCGGCGACGAGCACGAGCGCGCGACCCCGGCCGGCGCGCCCGTCGAGCGTGGCGACGACGAGCCAGGTGCCCCCGCTCGCGGCCATGAGCACCGCGGTGCGCCGCAGCCAGCGCCGCCCCATCGCCCGAGTCCACGTGGCCGCGGGCGGGGCCACGCCGAACGCTGCCGCAGCGGCATGGAACACCCCGAGCAAGCACGCCACGACCACCGACCAGGGCGTCGTGTGGTCGTCGACCGTTGCCACCCAGTTCACGCCGACCAGCGCCACCACGACCAGCCCGACGTGACGGTCGGAGCGCCGTGCGCACAGGGCGCCGAGCGCCGCCGCGGCCACCACGACGACCGGTCGCCCTCGGCCGGCGGCCGCCCATGTGGCGGCGACGGCCAGCGGCGGCACCCCGACGACGAGGGCCCGCACCACGACGTTGACGCCGTCGCCCCGGCCGAGCGGGCGCCAGCCTGCCGCCGACGGGCCCACCACACTCACGAGCGCGTCCCCGTGCGGACGCGCGCGTGTCGGTGCAAGTCGCGCAGCACCACGTCGAGGCTGCCGGGGCCACGCCACGGCACGACGGCGATGCCCGCCTCCTCGACGCCGCGGACCTCGCGTTCGCGCTGCAGCAGGCGGATGCGCCACAGCAGCGCCACGTCGGCGTCGCCGGGATCGCTCGTGGCCACGTCGGGCGGCAGGCAGTCGACGACGAGGACGGTCAGGCCGTGGTCGGCCAACGTCACGGCCCGCTGAAGTGCCGGCCTCGTGGCCAACGGCGACAGCATCACGACCAGCGCGCCGGGGGCGAGACCCGGCGGAACCTCCCCGGTGTCCGAGCGTCGGGTCTCGGGCTCGAGGGTCGCCATCACCTCGAGCAGCCGGCGCAGGTGCCGGCTGCCGGTGGCGGCCGGCACGCGTCGGATCCCCCCGGCCGCCATCGCCACCAACGCCACGCGGTCGCCGATGCCGATGTGGTGCTCGGCGATGGCGCCAGCGGCGCGCACGGCCGTGTCGAGGCTCGACGAGCGGCCGCCGATCCCCTCGCTCACCCCCACGTCGTCGAGCGCATCGACGAGCAGCACCACGTGGCGGTCGTGGTCGGCCCACGTGGCGGTCACGTGCAACGTGCCCGTGCGCACCGACTGGCGCCAATGGATGCGCCGCAGCCGATCGCCCGGCTGGAACGGTCGGATGGTGGCGAACTCGGTGCCGCTGCTCTGCCGCGGCGCGGGGTTGACGCCCACGATGCCCGGGCGGAGCACAGGCGGCGCCACGGCGTCGAATCGGGCGGGGCGGGGCAGCGCCACCAGCGTGCGCTCGTCATCGCTGGCGTGCCGTCCCCATCGGTAGGCGCCCCACGCGCTCGTCGCCGCCACGAGCGCCGGGCCCACGGTGCGCCGCCCCCAACGCACGGGTCGCACCTCGATGGCGAGCGGACCGTCACCGTCGTCGGGCAAGCTGACCACGGTCTGGCCCCCGGCCGGCCAGCAGTCGATGTAGGGGGGCGCGTCGAGCACGACGGCGACGTCTTCCACCCGACCCTCGGGGTCGTCGACCTCGATGCGCCACGTCGTGGCGTCGCCTTCGCGCACCACCGCGTGCCCGAGCGACTGGCGGACGCGGGGCACCACCCGCGGCCGCAGCAGCGCGCCCCACAGCGCGGCGCCGGCGAGCGGGGTGGCCAGCACCAGCAGGTCGGGACGGCGCGCCAACACGGCGACCGTCGCGAACCCCATGCCGCCCAGCAGGGCGCGCGAATGGGCCGCCGTCGGCTGCCAGCGCTCGCTCA
The DNA here is from genome assembly GCA_031423915.1 of Actinomycetes bacterium. Classification (GTDB taxonomy): domain Bacteria; phylum Actinomycetota; class Acidimicrobiia; order Acidimicrobiales; family Ilumatobacteraceae; genus JANMAT01. The sequence continues at coordinate 2,797 of JANPGL010000659.1, forward strand.
CGCCGGCGTGACCCCACCGGGCGTCGGCGTCGGCACCGAGGCCAGCACGTCGGTCGTGACCGTGGCGCCCGACGCGCGCGTGAGCCACAGCTCGGGCTTCACGGTGATGCGATGGGCCAGCACCGACGGCGCCACGGCCTTGACGTCCTCGGGGGTCACGTAGTCGCGCCCGTCGATCACGGCGTGGGCCCGCGAGCACAGCAGCAGCGCCAGCGCGCCGCGGGGCGAGGCACCGATGAGGGTGTGCTCGTGACGGCGCGTCGCCACCGTGAGCGCCACGCAGTAGCGGCTCACGTCGTCGTCGACCATCACCGTCTCGACGGCGGCCTGCATGGCCAGGAACGTCGGTGCGTCCACGACGGTGCGCACCTGCTGGGCCTCGCCTCGTCGCTCCATGCGCCGCGACAGCACCTCCCACTCCTCGTCGGGTGTCAAGTAGCCGAAGCTGATGCGCAGCAGGAACCGGTCGAGCTGCGCCTCGGGCAGCGGGTACGTACCGTCGTACTCGACCGGGTTGGCGGTGGCCAGCACGTGGAACGGTGGCTCGAGCGCGAACGTCTCGCCTTCCACGGTGATCTGGCTCTCCTGCATGGCCTCCAGCAACGCCGCCTGCGTCTTGGGTGGCGTGCGGTTGATCTCGTCCGCCAGCAGCAGCCCCGTGAACAGCGGGCCCTTGCGGAACACGAACTCGTTCGTTCGCTGGTCGAACACGAACGACCCGGTCAGGTCGGCGGGCAGCAGGTCGGGCGTGAACTGGGCGCGCGTGAAGCGCAGGCCGAGCGCCTGGGCGAACGAGCGCGCCGCCAGCGTCTTGCCCAACCCGGGCAGGTCCTCGAGCAGCACGTGCCCACCGGCGAGCAGGCCGCACAGCACCAGGGTGAGCGCGTCGCGCTTGCCCACCACGGCACGGTTCACCTCGTCGAGCACCTCCTGCGCGAGTCGTGCGGTCGTGGGCAGGTCACGGGGGTCGTTCACAAGGCCTCGATGTCGGTGAGGATCTGGCGCAGTTCGCGGGCGGACGTGATCGGGCGGAGCGGGCCGCCGACCAGTCGGGCCAGGGTCGGCGTGAGCACGGCGGCGGCGGCCGACGGATCGGTGGCCCGGTCGACGCGGTGGTGGGCGAGCAGCCGGTGATCGACGAGCTCGAGGAGCGTCTCGTGCAGGTCGGGCGCCCCGTACCGACGGGCGAGGTCGAGCTGGTTGCGCAACGGGGTGAGGCAGCGCTCGACCCGGCGCGTCGAGTCGGCTGCGTCGGAACGGCCGACCCACACGATCGGCAGGACGTCGTCGACCAGGTTCGTAAGCAGCACCAGACCGACGGCGATCACGGCCACGATGCCGGCGAGGACGACGACCGCCGGGCGGCTGCCGACGGCCCACAACCCGATCGACAGCACCAACCACACCGCGCCGGCGACGGCCGCCTGGGCGCGGGTCACGCGTCGACCCCCGTGCGCGCTTCGAGCGCGGCCACGACGCGCTCCAACGCGTCTGCGGCGCGCGTGAGGTGGCCGTCCGTGAGCGGGTGACGGGAGAAGCGCGCCTCCCGGTAGAGGGCAGCCAGCTCACCGATGGGCGCGCCGTCGACCGACGCCGCCACCACCACCCGCTCGACGTACTCCTGCGACGTCTCGGCATCGTGGCGTGGCAGCCCGGCGTCGGCGGCGTCGCGCTCGAGCTGCATCCAGCAGGCCACGATGGCGTTGCGCGGGTCACCCTGACGGAGCGCGGCGCGCGCCGCCACGGCGTCCACGGCGAGCGGCGGCGCCGGGAACTCGGGCAGGGGTGCGTGCCGGGCGACCCGGCGACGACGCCGGCCGAACAGCTGCGGCAACTCGACGTCGTGCATGAGGCGCACGGCCACCACGAGCGCCGCCAACGTGCCGATGGCCAGGAGCACGGCAAACACCTGGATGATGATGTTGTCGGTGGGCAACCTGCCGCCGTCGCGACCGTCGGTCGGGACCAGCGTGGTCGGCGGCGGTGCCTGTGGGTCCGTGCGGGCCTCGGCGGTGACCGGTGGAACGTCGTCGGCGGGCACGGACCACACGCGCACCGGCCCCGACGAGGCGGCGAGGGCCAGCAGCGCCCCCGCGGCGATCGCCGCGGCCACCGCCAGGAGAGCGCGTCGGCTCACGCCGGGCGGATGCGCGCCGCGCACTCGAGGATCACATCGGCGGCCAGCTCGGCGTCGGCGCGGGTCGTCTTCCACGACGAGACGCTGATGCGCATGGCGTTGGCGCCGTCCCACTGCGTCGGGCCGCACCAGATGCGGCCGTCGGCCTGCACGGCCCGCAGGAGCGCCTCGGTGGTCGGCCCGTCGACGTGGCGCACGAGCACCTGGTTCAGCACGACGTCGTTGAGGATGGTCATGCCGCCGGCCCGCAGCCGTTCGCCGATGAGCGTGGCGGCGTCGCACGCGTCGGTCACCAAGCGCGTCAGGCCCGCACGACCGAGGGTGCGCAGCGCCGCCCAGACCTCGGCCTGACGGGCCCGCTGCGACGACTGGGGCGTGTGGTGCATGGCCTCGAAGGCGTCACCCGTGGGCAGGTAGCCGGCGGCCGCGGTGAAGGTGCGGCGCAGGTCGCCCAGGTCGCGCACGAAGGCGATGCCGCAGTCGTAGGTGACGTTCAGCCACTTGTGGCCGTCGGTGGCCCACGAGTCGGCGCGGTCGAGGCCGCAGACCAGTGCCGCACGGCCCGGATCGGCGAGCGCCCACAGTCCGAACGCGCCGTCGACGTGCAGCCAGCCACCGCGGGGCGCCAACCAGTCGG
>JANPGL010000660.1:0-2339 GCA_031423915.1 Actinomycetes bacterium
CCTCACCTCGATGCGCACGTCGCACGCGCGCGCCTGCGAGTGACGCGTCACGTTGGTGAGCGCCTCCTCCACGATCCGGTAGACCGTCAGCACGGCCGCAGCGCCGAGCGCGTCGACGCCGTCGTCGCACGTGACGCGCACGGTCAGGCCGGCGGCCCCGAAGCCCGCCGCCAGGGCCAGGAGGTCGGCGGCCCGCACCGGCGGCGGCAGCGGAGCGCGATCACCGGCGTCGAGCACCTCGAGCAGCCGTCTCATCTCGCGCACCGCGTCCCGGCTCGACGCCTCGATGCCGGCAAGGGCATCCCGGGCACCGCCGTCGCCCCCTTGCGCATCGAGCGTGGTGCGGGCCGCGCCAGCCTGGACGCCGATGAGGCTCACGTGGTGCGCCACCACGTCGTGCAGCTCGCGGGCGATGCGGGCGCGCTCGTCGGCCACCGCCGCCTTGGCCCGCGCCTCCCGGTCGGCATCCGCCGACGCCAGCCGTTCCTCCACCCCCGCCAGGTGACGCCGGCGGAGCCGCGACGCGGCACCGGCGAACCACGGCGCGCCGACCAGCGCCACCGGCACGGCCACGACCTGCACCGCACCGGCTCCGTCGCCGGCCGCGCCGGCGGCGGCGAGCACGGCGACGGCCGCCGCCAGCGCCGCCCCGAGCCGGCGACGTCGCCCGGCCCACGCGGCCACGGCGTACACGGCGAGCACGATCTGGGCGCCGGTGCGTTGGGTCACGAGCACCGGCTGGTTCACGGCGGCGGCGACCGGGTACCCGAACGCCACCGCCGCCGCGACCAGCAGCGGTCGGTGGCGGCGCCAGCCGAACGCGGCGGCGCAGAGCCCGGCGACGACCACCAGTCCGGCGGCCCGGCCACCTCCGACGACGCGCCCGTTCGACCGGTCGACCGCCACGCCGACCAGGTCGGTGACGAACAGCCCACCGACGACCACCGCATCGAGCGCACGCGAGCCGTGTGGCGTCAGGAGCCGCCCGAGCCGCACGTTCATACGTCCGAGTGTACGAACGCCCTCGTCGGTCGGCGTGCGCTCGCCCACAGCTGGCGGGCGCCCCGACGCACCGACACCGACAACCGCCGCGCGCTGCGCACGGGGTGACGCAGGCCCTGGCGCACGACGCGGCGCACGGGCGGAAGGTCGCGGAGCGGGTAGCGCAGCTGGTGCACGAGTCCGCTGGGCATCGGTTCGGCGATCCCGTAGCGCTGCGGACGCCGATGACGCGGCATGCGATACGTGCCGAACACGAGATCCCACAGCGGCAGGAACGTCGAGTAGTTGGTGTCGCGTGCTGCGGGCTCGTCGGCGTGGTGCCAGTGGTGGAACTCGGGCGTGATCACGATCCGGTGCAGGAGCCGCCAACGCCACCGCACGTTGGCGTGCAGGAACAGTCCGGTGACGATCTGGACGACGGCGAGCACACCCGGGAAGGCCGGGTCGAACCCGGCGGCGATCAGCAGCACGAACGGCGGGGCGAGCAGCGCGCCGTCGGCCGGGTGCGTGCGCAGGCCGCTGACCCAGTCGAGGTGCGTGGTCGAGTGGTGCACCGCGTGGAAGCGCCACAGGGCCGGCACGCGGTGGAAGGCACGGTGCAGCCAGTATTGCACGAAGTCGGTGAAGACCATGATCAGCGCCACCTGAACAACCATCGGCAGAGCGAACACCATGGCCCGGAACGAGGCCCACGCCGTGGTCGCCATCACGGCGTTGGAGGGCGCCATGGCGAGGAAGGTCAGCACCTGCACCATCAGGGAGGAGACGAAGTAATAAAACAGATCCTCGCGCCATTCGGTGCGGAACAGGCGCTGCTCGCGCTTCAACGGCGACAGGCGTTCCAGCGGCACGAAGAGCAGGCCCGTGAGCACCACGTTCAGCACGAAGAAGTCGAGGCCGAAATACAACCCTGCCCCGCTGGTCTCAACCGGATTGAGTTGCGCGATGAGGCCCGCCAGCAGGGTCACGGCCATGGCGGCAAGGCCAAGAATACGGTTCGGCCTGAGCGCAAGGTTCACGAGCGCCAGTCCAAAGGCCACGGCCATGGCGGCGATCAGGGCCGAGGAGAACCAGGCTTGCGCGAAGGCAAGGCTCAGCTGCGGGGTGACGAAGATGCCGGGGAAAGCCCGGCAGACGCTCAAGAACAGGCAGCCGACGGCCAGGAGAAATCCGATCGTCCCGGCAAACCATCCGGAGCCGAAGCGCCGCGTCTCAGGCGCCGTCTCGAGTTCCGAGCGCAGCTTCTGGCGCAGCGATGGCCCGGTCATCGGATCAATGGGTCCAGTTGACGGAGCGGCCGAACTTGAAATTGTCGGAGTAGGATTTCTTGATGGGCC
>JANPGL010000661.1:0-6143 GCA_031423915.1 Actinomycetes bacterium
CATTCTATGTTTTGGCTGGGGGGAATTATTAAATCCATCCCCAACTCGGGGTGGTGTTGTTTAACGGGTTGTTTAACTTCTATGGCTTATTTGCTCGGCGGTGTTGGGCCGCTCTTAGTCTAAGGTCGTGTACGAGCGGCCCTCCTCGGCGAAGCTCAGACGCCTTCGAAGTTCAGCAGCGCGTTCTCCACGACCTCGCCGAGTGCGGGATGGATGTAGTACTGCCCGCGAGCCATCTCGTCGATGGTGGCGTCGAAGCGCATCCCCTGGATGAGCTGCTGGATGAGGCTCGAGGCGTGCGGCCCGATGATGTGGGCCCCCACGAGTCGGCGGGTGGCCCGATCGGCCAACAGCTTGCAGAAGCTGGTGGTGTCCTCGAGCGCCCAGCCGTAGGCCACGTCTCGGTAGTACTGGGTGGCGGTCATCACGTCGATGCCCTGCGCCACGGCCTCGTGCTCGGTGAGACCGACGCTGGCGATCTGCGGATTGGTGAACACGGCGTGGGGCACGGCGCGGTAGTCGCTGGAGCGCAGCGTGGCCGGGCCGGTGACGTTGTGGGCGACGACGCGGGCCTCGTGGTTGGCGACGTGCTTGAGCATGTAGGCCGAGCTGATGTCGCCGAGTGCCCACACGCCGGGCACCGACGTGGCGCCGGTGTCGTCGACCACGATGCGGCCGTCGGGGTGCAGCGCCAGGCCGCCGGCGGCAGCGTCGATGGTGTCGGTGTTCGGCACGCGGCCGGTGGCCACGAGGATGTCGGTCGCCTCGACGGTGCTGCCGTCCGACAGGGAGAGCACCACCCGGGCGCCGTGACGCTCGACCTGCAGCACGGTGACGCCGAGGCGCAGGTCGAAGCGGGCGGCGAAGGCGGCGGTGATGGCGGCGCTGACGTCGTGGTCCTCGGCGCGCAGCAGGGCCGGGCCGCGCTGCACGATGGTGATCGTCGAGCCGAGCGAACCGAACACGTGGGCCAGCTCGCAGGCGATGAAGCCGCCGCCGAGCACGACCAGGTGCTCGGGCACGGTGTCGACGCGCATGAGGTCGTCGCTCGTGTGGTAGCCGGCCTCGGCCAGGCCGGGGATGGAGGGGATCATGGGGCGGGCGCCGGCGGCGACGACCACCTGGCGGGCCTCGATGCGCGTGGTGCCGGTGGGGCCGATGACCTCCATGCGGCGCTCGCCGACGAAACGGCCGCGGCCGGCGTGCACCGTGATGTTCGGGCACTCGTAGGTGCGGTAGCGCTCGCCGCCGGCGGCGATGGGGTCGATGCGGCCGAAGACCCGGTCGCGGATGTCGAGCCAGCGGACGCCGTCGACGTGGGCGTCGACGCCCAAGCGCGCGGCGTGCTGCACCCCGAGCACGGTGTCGGCGGCGTGGACGAACATCTTGGTGGGGATGCAGCCGCGGTTGAGGCAGGTGCCGCCGAACACCCACTCCTCGACCATGGCGACCTTCCACGTGTCGAGCGCGGGCCCGACGATCGAGTTGCCGCTGCCGGCGCCGAGGATGATCAGGTCGTACTGCTCGAAGGTGTCCTGCGCCGGGTCGCTCATACGGGGCGTCACGGTACCGGAGTCGGTCAGCCCAGCACGGCTCGCACGACCGGGTCGAGGTCGAGCTCGTGCACCGCCGGCAGGTAGGCGTGCACGGCTTCCTTCTGGAGGCGGCGCCACAGGTCCTCGACGAAGAAGTGGTCGCCTTCGCGGACCACGTAGTTGAGGATGAAGAACCGGTAGCACTCGCGCAGGAAGCGGATGTCGGTCTCCGTGAGCGGGTTGGTGGTGTTGTAGGCCTGCAGGAACGCGATGAAGCGCGGCTCGGCCAGCGTGTGGGGCGAGTACGTGAAGTGGGTGCGGTCGCCCGTGCGTGACGACACGCGCGACAGGAAGTAGAAGTCGAGCAGGCGGGGCTCGATGCGGAACCAGTCGTAGTCCCAACGGCTGAACAGCTTGAAGCGGCCGTCGGGCTCCATGTCGACCGAGAAGTTGCCGAGGTTCCAGTCGATGAGGACGGGGATCTTCTGCCAGTAGTCGTACGAGACGCGTTCGAGCTCGAGCAGGAACTCGTGGGTGTGGCGCTTGATCACGTCGAGCTCGCGTTGGTCGAGCGAGAACTTCTGCGCCGAGTGCTTCTCGCTCACCTGCTCGAGCAGGTGGATGGCGTCGGACTTGATCGACTTCGACGTGAGCGGGATGTTCGGCGCCAGCCGGGCGCACTCGAGGTGGAACAGCGCCATCTCGGAACCGAAGCAGGCGACCTGTTGTGGGCTGAGGATGCGGGGCAGGCTGGTGCGCCGCTCGACCTCCTCGTAGAACGCGGCCCACATGTGGCCGTCGTAGTACGTGTAGACGCGCTCGTCGACGGTGAGCGAGTCGGCGAGCACGTGGCGGTAGCGCGTCGGGTAGAGCAGGCGCTTCCACCGGTTGATGCGATCGTGGTCTTCGCGGAAGAGGAAGAACGATCCGTACGACGAGAACTTCGAGATGACCGAGGTGCCGTCGCTGAGGCCGACGCGGTAGACGCGGTTCGTCGAGACGTGCGGGCTGACCTCGACGACGTCGGTGATGGCACGCGGGTCGCCGTACTCGGCCCACGCGGCGTGGAGGGCGGCGAGGTACGTGGCGTCCTGCGCGCTCCAGTCCATGCTGCGACCCTAGCCAGTACGCGACCGAGGCCCGCCGCCGATCCGGACGGATCGGCGACGGGCCTCGTGTCGGCCGTTCGGGTGACTAGGCCGCGATGCGGGCGACCACGTCGAAGATGTAGTGGATCTGACCCGTGTTGTTGAACACGTCGAACGTGTTCGACGCCGACAGGCTCACCACCGACAGGTTCGGCACGTTCTCGTTGGGGAGGACGTTGAGGTTCGACGCCGTCGGCCGGGCCTGGTCGCTCGGGTACGCCGTCATGTAGGTGTTCGACGTGCCCTCGGTGGCCGTGAAGTTGGCGATGAAGCCCTTGTTGGCGCCGGCGCCGAAGTTGGCCAGGCCGGCGGCGGCGGACTGGACGCCCATGTCCCACGTGTCGACGGTGCCGCCGTCGAGGCGGCCGCCGGGACCGTCGTTCGGGGTGTAGATGACACGGGTCGGGTTGATCGGCTTGATGCGGCCCGTCTGGGTCTCACGAACGCCGCCGGCCTTGAACAGGCCGACGAGGTCGGCCACCAGGTTCACGTTGCCGGCGAAGTTGTAGAGGTCGACGGTGCCGGTCGGGCTGAGCTGCACCATCACCAGGTTGGGTCGCACCTGGCCGGCCACGAGGTTGAGGTTCGACGCCAGCGGGCGGGCGACGTTGCTCGGGTAGGCCGTCACGTAGGTGGAGGCCGTGGGCTCGACGCCGGTGAGGTTGATGACCGCGGCGGTGTACCCGTCGCCGGGGGGAGCCACCTGGAGCGTCATGGCGGCGCCGCCGCCGAGCGGGGCCGCCGGGGCGCCCGTGCCCGTGCGGGTGTCGAGGATGCGGGTGGGCGCGAGCGGGGCGAGGCGGCTGCCGCGGGTCTCGCTCGAGTCGCTCGTGATCCATCCGACGACGTCGATGATGACGTTGACCTCGCCGGAGTTGGTGTAGAGGCTCACCCGGCCGCCGTCACCGATGGGAGCGACGACGAGGTTCGGCACCGTCTGGCCGCGCACGAAGTTCAGGTTCGACGCAGTGGGCGGCGTGTTGGACGCCGTCGTCGGGTAGACGGTGAGGTAGGCCGGCGCCGACGGGTTGTCGACGGTGACGTTCAGGACAGCGGCCGACACGCCGCCGGCGGGAACGCCGCCCTTGCCGGTCACGTCGACCAGGCGGGGCGCTCCGGCACGGACCGGTTCGACGGTGCCGTTGTTGACGCTGGCGTCGAGGCGGGTGTCGAGGATGCGGCTGGGCGGCACCGGCACGAATTCGCCGTCGACCTGCCAGATGTAGCCGGGGGCCGCGATGGCGCTGACGCCCTGGACGAACACCCGACGGTCCTGCTGGTCGGAGAACGTGTCGCGGATCGACACCGACGCCAACGCACCGTTCGGGGTGACGGGGGCGAAGACCACGAGGATGTTGCACGACTTGCCGGGGGCCAGCACGACGTTGTCGCACGTGTTGAGGATGAGCGAGAACTGGGCCAGCGAGCCGGCGTCGCCGGTGAGGCGGGCGCTGACCGTCGTGTCGGCGCGGCCCTGGTTCGTGACCGCGATGGACTGCGGCGCCGAGGCCTGGCCGACGGTCACGGCGGTGCCGAAGACCAGCGCGCTCGGCGGGGTGACGAGGCGGCTGACGATCGGCGTGGTCGGCGCGTAGACGGCCTGTCCGACGACGACGCGGTCGCCACCGGCGCAGGTGATCCGGAAGCGGGCCACGAAGTTGGCGTTGCCGTTGCGCTCGACGATCGAGAGCCGACCGGCCGGGGCGGCGCACGACAGGCCGCCGGCAGTGAGCGCCAGGGAGGCGTCGCTGCCGATCGTGTAGACGCCGCCGGTGACCATGGCGGTCGTCGTCGAGATGGTGAAGCTGAGCGACGCGCCGGTCATCGACACGGTGTTGCCGCTGGCCGAGAACACGCCGGTCTTCACGACGCGGGCGCCGTCGGCGACGGGGTTGCCCACTTCGCCGTCGAGGTCGAGGCGGCCGTTGCCGCTGCCCTGACCGTTGACACGGAGCTCGATGGCTTCGCCGCCGCCGAGCGGGCTCGACGGATCGGCGCCGGTGAACTGGTCGAAGATGCGCAGGATGGCGTCGGACGGGCCGTCGATCTGCGGGTTGGCGGTCACCGAGATGTTGCAGGAGCTGCCGATCGTCAGCGACTGGCCGTTGCACCCGGCGCCGATCGTGAAGTCGTCGGCGCCGAAGCCCGACTTGGCGACCGAGGCGATGTTCAGCGTCTTGTCACCCGTGTTGGTGACCGTGACGGTGCGGGCCTGCGGCGCGCCCGAGGTGACCGTGCCGAAGTCGACGATGCCGCCGGTCACCTGACCGCCGGTGCGGTGGGCGGCGTACTTGCCGGCCGTGCCGTTCCACGAGATGGATCCGATGACCGTGCCGTTGCAGTGGTGCTCGAACCGGATGACGAGCTTGGTGATGGTGAACGGGGCCGTCGGCGACTGGACGAACTCGTCGACGATGAAGCGGCCGGTCTCGGTCTCGCAGCCGTCGAACCGGATGCCGGGCGAGCCGGGGCGGAGGCCGACCGCGTTCTCGTACCAGGTGCCCACGTTCAGGGTGGTGCCCTCGGGGGCGGCGACCTCGACGTTGGAGTTCGGGTTGGCCCGGCCGTCGTTGATGGTGAACGGCACCAGCACCCAGTGCAGGTCGGTGCGCGTGGCGCCCTCGTTCTTGGCGTTGATCGGCTGGGTGATCGTCAGGTTGCTGAGGCCCGTGGCGAACGCGCCCTTGCCCTCGATCGAGAACTCCCCGATGCCCACGTCGACCGCGGAGGCCGGTCGGACGCCGACGCTGACCGCCAGCGCCGGCACGATCGCGGCCAGTGCCAGGAGCGCCTTCGCGCCCCTCCTCATGCTTCGCATGCTTCTCCTACTCGTAGCCCGCTCGCCGTCCTGCCCAGGTCAGCGTCGCTGTCTTGACCTGGGGACTGTATGGGTGGTGCCACTCAGGGGGTGCGCACGCACCCGGTCCGCTGGCCTGCGCTAGGACAGTTCTTTGAAGTTCTCGAAGTAGCGACTGGGGGTGGGCCCGCGCTGGCCTTGGTACTTCGAGCCGTTGACCTTCGAGCCGTACGGGTTGTCGGCCGGGGTGGTCATGGCCAGGAAGCTGATCTGGCCGATCTTCATGCCCGGGTAGAGCGTGATCGGGAGGTTGGCCACGTTGGCGAGCTCGAGCGTGACGTGGCCGTCGAAGCCGGCGTCGATGAACCCGGCCGTCGAGTGGATGAGCAGGCCCAGGCGGCCGAGCGAGGATTTCCCTTCGATGCGGGCCACGAGGTCGTCGGGGACGCGGACACGCTCGAGGGTGGAGCCGAGCACGAACTCGCCGGGGTGGAGCATGAACACCCCGTCGTCGGGCGTCTCGACCAGTTCGGTGAGCCCGGTCATGTCGCGCTTCACGTCGATGACGCCCGCCGTGTGGTTGCGAAAGACCCGGAAGTAGCGGTCGAGCTTCACGTCGATGGACGAGGGTTGGATGCAGGCGGGGTCGAGCGGGTCGACGCC
>JANPGL010000662.1:0-8315 GCA_031423915.1 Actinomycetes bacterium
CGGCTCATGGTCTCGGCGACTTTGCGCGCGCTGAGCCGAACCGGTTGTGGCTGACCGACATCGCCGAGCACCCGACCCGCGAGGGCAAGGTGTACTGCGCGGTCGTGCTCGACGCGTTCTCTCGTCGAGTGGTCGGATGGTCGATCGACTCGTCACAGACCGCAAACCTGGTCGTGAACGCGCTCGGCATGGCGATCGAGAACCGACAGGCCGATGGCGTCGTGATCCACAGCGACCACGGGACGCAATACACCTCATGGGCGTTCACGCGTCGAGCGATCGACTCCGGCCTGGTGCCTTCGATGGGCTCGATCGGTGACTGCTACGACAACGGCCAGATGTAGTCGTTCTGGGCGCGCATGCAGGTCGAGCTGCTGAACCGGAAGCGGTGGAACACGCGCCTCGAGTTGGCGAACGCCATCTTCGAGTACCTTGAGATCTTCCACAACCGGCAACGCCGGCACTCATCGCTCGGGATGCTCAGCCCGATCGAATACGAGCTCCGGCACGCCAACAACCCGGCCCGCGATCAAGCAAGCTGACCGCGCGAAACCCGGGGCACACGAGAGCAGTCACCAGACCCGGGGCGCTTCAGGGACTCGTACCGGCCGGCCGGATCGACCAACGGCCCCCACGCCAGGCCCTCAAACGAGGCGAGATGGATGTGGGCGTCCGCGGCCAGCGCCGACCCGGCGCGCTCCTCGACCAGCGCCGCGAACCAGTGCGCCCACGCCTTCTCGACCGGGCGCGCGGCGACCGTCACGAGACGTTCCACGAGGGCCTTGGCCCCCTCCACATCGCCATGCTCGGGAACGGAGGTGCGACAGCGGACCGGACGACGCGGATTGCCTGTGCGGACCAGGGGAGGGTCTATGGCGAGCGCAGACCGAAGGCGCGAACCGCGGAATTGATCGTGGGGAACACCCGGATCGTCCCCTCGGGTTCGGTGAGGCGTGCACGTCGCATGCGGTCGAGCACGTGGTCGTTGGCCCGGGCCACGGCGATGGTGCCGATTCGGCGTCGGTCGAGCGAGGACACCATATCGTTCAGGATGTCGACGGCGGACGCGTCGAGCGCACCGATGCCTTCGCAGTCGATCACGAGCCACTCGACCCCGTCGGGCGCTGCTGCGAGCACCTCGTCGACTCGATCGTTGAACCGTTCTGCGTTCAGGAAGAACAGCGGCGCGTCGAATCGGAAGACGATCAGCCCGGCCTCGGTCACCGCGTTCGGGTATTCGGCGATGTCGACCCATCCGTCGTGTTCGGGCAGGTCGCCGAGCACGGCGTCGTGCGGGCGGGCCATTCGGGCCAGCGCCACGGCGATCGACAGTGCGACGGCGATCACGATGCCGTAGAGCACGCCGAGGACGACGACCCCGGTCGTGGCGGCCACGGCCAGTGCGCCTTCCTCGGGGCTGACGCGCCACAGGCTGGCGAAGCCGCGCACGTCGATGATGGTGATGGCGGCTGTGATGATGACCGCCGCCAGCGCGGCTCGCGGGATCTGTGACAGGACTGGCCGCAGGCCCAGCAGGGTGACGACGACGAACCCGGAGCCGATCACCGACACGAGCTGGGTGCGTGACCCCAGCGCCGCCGGGACCGCGGTGCGGCTGGCGCTCGACGAGATCGGAAAGCCCTGTGAGATGCCGGCCGTGAGGTTGATCATGCCGAGCGCGAGGAGCTCCTGGTTCGGGTCGATCCGATAGCCCTTCCGGGACGCGATCGCGCGTGCGGTGAGGACGTTGTCGGTGAAGCCCACGAGCGCGATCCCGGCCGCGACCGGGAGCAGACGGGCGAGGTCGTGCAGGCCGACGTCGGGAAGCGACGGCGTCGGGAGCCCCGACGGGATCGAGCCCACGAGCGCAACACCGCGGCGGTCGAGAGAGAACACCGAGGCGACGATCGTGGCCAGCACGACGCCGACCAGCGCGACCGGCGCGTTCGGTACCGCGCATCGCAACCCGAGCATCAAGACCAGCGTTGCCGCTCCGACACCGATCGTCGCGCCGTGCACCTCGCCGAGGCGGGTTGCGAGTTGCCAGCAGCGCGGAAAGAACGAGTCGGCGGAGACGCCGATACCGGTGAACGCGGCGAACTGGCTGCTGAGCAAGGTCAGCCCGACTCCGGCGATGTAGCCGACCAGTACCGGCTTGGCCAGCAGGGAGGCGAGGTAGCCCAACCGGAGCGCGGCGGCGAGTAGGCAGACCGCGCCGACCACGAGCGCGAGTCCGGCCATCAGCGCGATGTACCGTCCCGGATCGCCACCGGCGATCGCGGCGACCCCTGTGGCGGCAAGGATCGCCGTTCCCGGCTCGGGTCCGACACCGAGGTGGCGGCTCGAACCGAACAGGGCGTACACGACGAGCGCGCCGATGACGGCGTAGAACCCGTACTCCGGTGCCATCCCGGCGAGGGCGGCGTAGCCCATCGACTGCGGGATGAGCATGGCGCCCACGGTGAGACCGGCGACTACATCGGGGCGGAGCCACGACCGTTGATAGCCACGCAGCACGGCGACGCCGGGTAGCAACCCGGCCATGGCAGTGCGCCAACCAGACACCGGGCGCCAACGCACGAGCGGAGGCTACGCCCAGCGCGACGCAGCAAGCCCTTTCACTGGAAGACCGCAGCGGCTGGGAGCACGCGGGCAAGCTGGCGATGGATCTTCGACGGTTCTTGGATGGTTGGCCGACGGTCGCGGTGGAGCCCGTCACTAGGTTCGTGCCTGCCGGGTCCCTCTCGACGGAAACCTTCGCCCGCTTCCCAGGGCGGGACCCGGCAGCTCCCGAGGCACCCCCACGAGCGCCTCCCGGCCGGGGACCTACAAGGGTCGTTGGCCGAGGTCGAGGTGTTCCGGGAGCGACTTGCCGCCGGTGTAGTCGAGAAACCCTGCGGTGATCCGCACGTCACCGGTCCTGTCGACCGTGAGCGCTTGGACGTGGGTCGCGTCGATGAGGTCGAACGCCCGGGTGGTTCCTCGGAGGAGCACGCCCTTGGCGAGGACCTCGGCGAGCCACGCCTCGCCGGCGACGACGGTGACGAGTTCGAGGTCGGTCGTCGATGGTTCACCGGTGGTCGGGTCGATCAGGTGGTGGCGGTTCGTGCCGTCGATGGACCAGCCCTGGCGCAGCGTCGTCGAGATTGCCACGGCGCCTTCGGACAGTCCGAGCAGCGCGAATGGCCGGTCGAGTCGTGGGTGTTCGAGCGCGATCGTCCAGGCGTCGCCTGCGGGGCCGGCCCCGAGCACGCGCAGGTCGCCTCCCAGGTTGACGCAGACCCCGTCCGCGCCGGCGTTCATGGTGTCGGTGGCGACGAGGTCGGCGGCGAGGCCTTTGCCGATGCCGCCGGCGTCGACGCCCGATCGGGTCGGGAGTTGGACGGTGCCGTCGGCCTCGGCGGCGCCTCGACCGACGTCTGTGACCGCCGACCGGAGCAACGCAACAGGGTCGTCGGAGTTGGACCTTGCTGCCTAACCCATTGCGAACGGCTCCAAGCCCGCGCGAGGGTAGATGCATGGCTACTCGCGGCTTCTGGGGCACGCACGACTCTGGCGGTGTTGCTCCGCCTGAGGTCACGGTCGAAGGAACCGTCTACCGCCGCGTCGACTTGCCCAGGGTGATCAGCAACTTCATCCCTGTTGCGCCGCCATCGACAGACGATGTGATCACCTTCAACGGAGAGCGGTATCGGCGCGAGCCAGACACCATTCCCGGTGTCGTGATCGGACCAGTCGTCGTCACACCAACGCCGGCGACGCTCACCGTCAACGGCGTCGAGTACTACCGCGCCTGAGCCGCCGGCCGACGAGCCGTCCACAGTTGCGCCAAGGAATTATCCTCGTGGCCCACGAGACGGTGCCGCCCCTGGCGTCGCCGTTGCGAACACCGCCATCAGGACCGACAGTGCCCGCGGCCGTACACAAGACGGCCCGACCGGGCCGAGCACGCAACCAGCAGATGGACGCCGGCATGCCGCCGTCGGTGATGAACTGCGCCTACTTGCCGTTCCCGAGCGGCGTCTGCGCCAGGCTTCGCCGGTTCCCGAGCGCGCTTGGGGGCGGTTGGGGTTGAGCGATGTAGTGCGCTGTCCGCGGTGCTTGTTTGTATGAGCTTCGGTTGGTGCGTGCCTGTCGCTTCGGGTGTTCGGACGGGCTGTGCGGTCGTGACGACTCGTGATCGTCCGAATGTGGCGCTCATCATGTCGTGGTGTGGGGGCAACGGAGGGCGGCGGCGATGCAGGCGAGCGCCCCGATTGCGGTGCTGAGGAAGACGCCGTTGTAGGCGATGAGGCGCCCGGTTGGCCATTAGTCACGATCGCCGAGATCGATCAGGCCGACAGCGAGTGACGCGGCGGCGCACGCTCCGAGCGCTGTGGCCCACAGGAAGATTCGACGGCGGTGCTCTTGACTGGCGGGACGCATGCTCCGGACGAGACGGTTGCGTTCGCCGACTGCCAGCGCGACCGCTGTCGCGAGTGCGATCACACCTACCGGCGCGAAGCCGGCCGCAAAGGCACCGACGGCGGCGGCGGTGAGCGCGACGACAAGACAAGCCAGGATGGCGGTCGTTCGAGGTGTGGTCATGATGGACTCCGATCGGTATCGGGAACGGTGACGAGCAGGTCCACGGTGGTGCGCCGCCTTGAGGAGGCTGTCGACGCGTTCGTTGGCGAGTTGTTCGCGGTCGGCGAGGGGTCGGACGTACAGGCAACGAGGGTTCGATGCTGGGATGGCACCGAGTTGACAGGACGGTGGCGCTTCACGAGGCGAACGGTGGCGAGCACGATGACTCCGGCGCCTGGGATGATCCAGGGTGGGATGATCACGGTGGCGACGACCGCGCCGATCGTCGCGCGGTTGCCGATGTGCCGATGTCGACGCCACGCGGCGACGAGGAGGAGCGCGGCGGCGGCCGCGTACCAGACCGAGGAGTTGGCGAGGGCGTGATCGGCTACGTCGGGAACGGATCCGGTCGGTGTGCTCGAGTAGCCCGCGGCGACGAGGTCGTCGACGACGCGCAGGTTGCCGAGCATCACGAGTAGCGTCGTTGCGAACCAGAAGCCGCCGATCACGAGGAGGTCGATCTGGCGGCGTGCCAGAGGGGTCGTCCATGCGAGGATGGACAGGATCGCGACTGCCATGAACGGTGCGGATGCACTGGTGAGGTGTTCGGCCGCGTGGCCGCCGACGTCGTGGCGCGAGTTCACGAGTAGCTGTTGTGCGGTCAGGGCTGTTGCGATGAACGCGGGCAACGGCCACCACGAGCGGACGATGCGGGACGGGAGGGACGCCCGACCGCCGGCGGTGAGGTCGATGTTCGTCATGACCCTACGGACGGATCAGGATCGCAACTGGGGTGACACCGTGCTGTTGCCGTCGCGGAGCCCGGTCGCACTCAATGCTCTGCGGCCGACGAGCAGGGGCGGGGATCGCAGTGGACGCGTGATCTTCGGGAGCATCACCGAGAGTGTCGCCCGCCAGCATCGTGGGACCACCTGTCCGTAACCGTGACGGGACCGGTCGTGCAGGACGTCGGCGATACCTGCCGGCGACCCGCTGGTCGGCCTCGCTTCGGCGTTGATGTATCGCCGATTTACCGGTCCGCGCCGTCGGAGCGACACAAGGTGAGGCCCTGTCAGCACAGCCGAACGAGGGGAGCGGTTACGACGCACCGGTGGAGCGGATGTCACCTAGTGCGGCCCGCCTGAACGTCTGTGCGAACAGAGATGCGCTTCGAGTGCCCGCCAGTCGGGCGTCCGTCAACAGACAGGAGCAGGTCATGGCCATCAGAAGTGGGCGAGTTGCGATGGTGCGGGCGGCGATGGTGTGGGCGGCGACGGCCTCGGCCGTCGCGATCGGGGTGGCCGGTACCGCCTCGGCGGGTGCCGAGCGCGCCGGTTCGTTCCATGGGTTGTTCATCGAGACGCCGGCGGGTTCGGTGGCCGGCTACGACATCCACGGCTCGGTCAAGATGACGATCGACCCGGCCGGCACGGTGGTCACGGCGAACGTGTCGGGCCTGGATCCGGACAAGGTCTACGGGTCGCATCTGCACAACGGGACGTGCGCGTCCGGTGGTGGCGGTCACTACCAGGACACTGCCGGTGGAGGTGTTACCCCGCCGAACGAGTTGTGGCTGAGCACCAACGGTGCCGGATTGGTCCCGAACCCTGGTGGGGTCGCCCACGGCGCGGGCACGGCGACGTGGAGGGCCCGTGTCGCGAGCGTTTCGACCAACGCCCGCTCGGTCGTGGTGCACGAACCGGGGAGCGGCGCCAGGATCGCGTGCGCCGATCTGCAGTGAGCCGCGTGACGCGGGTCGGGACGGCGCGTGTCTGTCTGGGAGCGATCGGGTTGTTCATGCTGCCGGCCGGTGGGCAGGCGGCGTTCGCTCCCCGGTCGTTCTTCGACGGGTTTCCGTTCGGTCGTGGCTGGATCGCGGCCGAGGGCGGATCGTACGACGAGCATCTCGTGCGCGATGTCGGCGTGTTGTTCCTGGCGTTGATCATCGTCACGCTGTGGGCGGCCTGGCGTGGCGAGTTCTTGGTGCCGGTCGCGGTGGCGTGGCTGGTGCAAGGTGTCGGGCATCTCGTCTACCACGTCGGTCACCTCGACGGGGTGGCGGGCGTCGACCGCGTCGGGCTCGTGGTGTCGCTGGTGCTGATCCCGGCGCTGGCGGCGCTCGCGTTCGGCGCCATGGTGACGTCGACTCGGCGGTCGGTGCCGTGATGGCCCCGACGGACGCGCGGGTCGGCCGGCCACCGGTTTCGGTCCGCGGCGAGGTCTCGGCGCGGCTGTGGGTGCTGGTCGTGGCCGGGATACCGACCGGTGTGCTCGTTGCCGGGGTGGGAGCTCGGTTGGCGATGCTGGTGCTTCGGCTGACCTCACCCGAGTCGGTCGTCGGCGTGACGAGCGACGACGGGTTCGAGATCGGCCGGTTCACGCTCGCCGGGACCTACAACCTGCTGGTGCTGGGCGCCGTGATCGGTGTCATCGGCGCGGCTGCGTACCGGGCGGTCCGACCGTGGCTGCTGGGGCCCGCCTGGTTCCGCCGACTCACTGTCGCCGCCGGTTCGGGGGCGGTGGTCGGATCGATGCTGATCCACGGCGACGGGATCGACTTCCGGGTCTTGGAGCCGACGTGGCTCGCGGTCGGCTCGTTCGTGGCGCTCCCTGCACTGTTCGGGGCCGTCATCTCGGTCGCCGTTGATCGCGTTTCCGCCATCGCGGTCTCACCGGGTTGGCGGCGTTGGGTCTTGCCGATCGTCCTGGTTGTCGCGTTCCCGCCGGTGATGGTGGTGGTGGGGATCGCCGCGGTCGCGCTCGCTGTCTGGGTGCCGGTTCGGCGTGTTCTGGAGTCGACCGGAGGGCTACCGCAGGTGGCCCGTCACGGGGTTCGGGCTGCGTGGTTGATGATCTCGTTGCTCGGCTTGGCAGCACTGGTGGCCGACATGCGAGCGTTGTCATGATCCGGACCTCGTGGTCCGACGGGGTGCTACCGATGGCCTCCGACGAGGCACGTCGCGTGGTCGGGGTCGGGGTCGGCCCGAGTGTGGAACCGTGGGGAACTTCCGGCGTCTGCTGGTGTGCTGGGTCGGTTCCCTCTCAGGAAGGACGGTGATCGACGATGTCCGGAGTGCCACTTCCTGCTCCCGCCAGGCGGTCCCAGCCGGGGCTGATTCGGCGCATTCTCACCGAGCCGACTCCGGTACTCGATGAGCTCGCCGAGCGCTACGGGCCGATGTGCGGGTTCGGGGCCGGCCCGCTGCGGATGGCGGTCATCGGCGACCCGGCGGCGCTGCGAGAGCTGTTCGCCATGCCCACTGATCACTTCCGTTGGGGCCACAAGTTCAACGTGTTGGGGTTCGTGGTCGGGAAGGAGTCGATGATCGTTTCCGACGGCGACGACCACGCCCGCCGTCGCGCTTCGGTGCAGACGGCGTTCAGTCGACGCCGGCTCAACGGGTGGATCCCCATGATCGTGGAGCGAACCGACCTGATGATCGATCGGCTCGTGGCGTCGCTCGCCGGCGACGAACGCGAGGTCGACCTGTACCCGTTCGGTCGCGCCTTGGTCCTCGAGATCGTCGTGCGATCGATGTTCGGTGATGGCCTCGCCGCGAGGTCCATCGAGATCGGCGAGCTCTTCGAACGGCCACAGGCCTATCTCGAATCACCCGCCATCCGGCAGCTCCCACACCCGTTTCCGGCCACGGCACGATCCAGGGCCCGGGCTGACCGGCGGGCTCTCGATGCGATCATCGACCGTCGGATATCGACCCTTCGCGCCCAGGAGTCAACGGACCCGCTCG
>JANPGL010000663.1:0-8732 GCA_031423915.1 Actinomycetes bacterium
GCGCGCCGTCGTGCGCGACCCGTCGGCGTGCACCGTCGACGACGTCGACGAGCTGCGACGCGCCGGGTTCTCCGACGAACAGATCTTCGCCATGACGGTGTACGTGGCGCTGCGCATCGCCTTCTCGACCGTGAACGACGCGCTCGGCGCGTCACCCGACGCTGCGTTCCGAACGTCGATCCCCGAGCCGGTCCGTGACGCGGTCACGTTCGGCCACCCGATCGCCACGGAGTAGCGCGAGCGGTCAGGCGGTGCGAGCGAGCGCCACGAGCGCCGGGCGGTCGCTCAGGACGATCCTCGAGCGGCCGGTGGTGATGACCCCGGCTCGACGCAGGTCGCCCAGCGCCCGCGCCGCCGACTCCCGCGTGGTTCCCAACCAGTCGGCCAGATCGGACTGCGTGATCGGCACGGTGGCGGCGCCCGGGCCCGAGCCGGCGAAACGGTCGGCCAGCTCCAGCAGCAGGTGGGCCGTGCGGGCTGCCACCGTCTCGGTCTCGCCGGCTCGGATGCGGGCGTTGGCCCTCCGCAGCTGGCGGGCCAGGCCCCGCAGCGAGCTCAGCGCCAGCTCGGGGCTGGCGCGCACCGCATCGAGGTAGTCGGCGCCCGACAACTCGACGACGACGGATTCGTCCATCGCCACGGCGGAGGCGCTGCGGCCGAGGCCGTCTATGGCGGAGAGATCGCCGAACACGTCGCCGGGCACGAGCACGTCGAGCAGCAGCTCGCGTCCCGCCACGGCCGACACGACGAGGCGCACCCGTCCGCTGACGCAGACGAACACGCTCGTCGACAGGTCGGCCTCGCGGAACAGGACCTGCCCGGCGGTCAACCTGCGCCGCCGGCCCTGTGCCAGCACGTCGTCCGGCACCGCTCCCCGCCCTCGCTCGAACATCGCCCGCTCCCCCGTCGCACCGTGCGAGCAGCGATCCTGCCAGAACTTCCGCCCGCGTGATGGCGATCACAGACCGACGTCGGACGAGGGCGCATCGTGCACCTATCGGACCTGCGGGGAGGTCCGACCGGGGGACGAGCAGTCGCCGCCGCATCCACGCCCCGCCCAACACGAAGGGGAACACGATGTTCATCTACAGCCGCTCCATCATGGCGGATCGCAACCGGATCATGGAGGCCACGGTCGGTGCCGTCGAGGTGGCCGCACTGGTGTCCGGCATCATCGACAACGAGGTCGCCGTCTACGGGTCGCGCTTCGGCGAGCCGATCAACGGCATCCGTTGGTCGATGCGGGTCGAGTCGCAGGCTGAGCTGGAGGCGATGACGGCCAAGCTGCTGGCCAACGAGGACTACATCGGCTGGGTCACCACCAACTCGGGCCTGTTCGAGACGGCCGCGACCGACAACCTGGTCCAGGTCGTGTCGTCGTCGCTCGCCGCGAAGCCCAAGCGCTACTACACGCTGCTCGTGGCCAACGCCATCAACGGTCGCGTGGGCGACGCCGTCGCCTTCGGGGTGCGGACCCAGCAGTTCGTGGCCGAGGCCACGGGCCTGTCGACCGCCTTCACGGTGGGCACCTACGGGAGCTTCGGCACGGTCGGTTGGCTCACCGGCGCCGACGCCATGGGCGAGCTCGACGCCCTGGCGGCCATGCAGTTCACGAACGCCGAGTACCAGGCTCTCGTGGCCGAGTCGGCCGACCTGTTCCAGCAGGGCTCGGGCATGATCGGCCTCATCGAACGCCTCAACTGATGTGCCGGTCGGGCTACGGGTGGCTACCGGAGCCCGACCCCGGCGACCCACGCTAGGGTGGTGGCGACCGCGGCGTCACCGTCGAACGGTCGATCGTCGATCAGGGGGATCCGACATGCATCTGGCCCGTCCCAGCGCGCCGCGCCTGGAACCGATCGAGGCGGTGGCGGCCAAAGCGCGCGAGGCCATGAAGTCACAGCCGATCAACGCCGTGAACGTGACGGCCACGATGGCCCACAACCGCACGATGTCGAAGGCCATCGGCGTGTTCGCCCAGACCGTCCTGTTCGGCGGCGAGCTGCCGAGACGCCAGGTCGAGATCGCCGTGCTGCGCATGGGGTGGAACTGCGGGGCCGTCTACGAGTTCGGCCAGCACACGCTGTTCGGTCGGGCGGCCGGGCTCACCGACGACGAGATCTGGTACACGACCCGGCCGATCGTCGAGGGGTCGTGGTCGTCGCCCGACGCCGCCATCCTCCAGGTCGTCGACGACCTCTACGCCGACGACTGCGTCACCGACGCCACGTGGGCCGAGGCGACGACGCACTTCTCGAACGCCGACCTGGTGCACCTCATCGCCGCGGGCGGCTGCTACCGGCTGGTGAGCGGCTTCCTGAACTCGGCCGGCGTCCAGCTCGACGAGGGCGTGCCGGGCTGGCCCACGCCGCCGAAGGGCTGAGCGCCATGGCCTTCCTGCTCGACGGCATCCGCGTGCTCGACCTCAGCCGCGTCATCGCCGGCCCCTTCGCCGGCCGCATCCTGTCCGACCTCGGCGCCGACGTCGTGAAGGTCGAACCACCCGACGGCGACACCACCCGCACGATGGGTCGCAAGGTCAACGGCCTGGCCGGCTCGTTCACCCAGCAGAACGTGGGCAAGCGGGCCATCTGCGTCGACCTCACGCAGCCCGGTGGCCCGCCGCTGGTGCGGGCGTTGGCGGCCCGGGCCGACATCGTGCTCGAGAACTTCCGACCCGGTGTGATGGCCGGCTTCGGGCTCGACTGGGCGACGCTGTCGGCCGCCAACCCGAAGCTCGTGATGCTGTCGATCTCGGGCTTCGGTCAGGAGGGTCCCGAGCGCGACCGCGCCTCGTACGCGCCGATCATCCACGGCGAGACCGGGCTGCTGCACCGCCAGCAGTTCGTGGGCGGCGACGAGCGTCCGCGCGACTTCTCGATGTCGATCGCCGACACCTACACCGGCCTGCACGGGCTGGTGGGCGTGCTCGCTGCGCTCAACAGCGCCCAGCGCACGGGCGTGGGCCAGCACGTCGACCTGGCCATGGTGAACGCCATGTTCTTCACGGACGACTACGCCCACTTCGAGCTCGACGGCGTCCGCGTGCGCGACAGCGGCGGCCAGATCTTCGACGCCACGGGCGGCCCCGTGATGCTGGCCGGCGACGAGAAGTGGTACTGGCGGGTCTTGAACACGCGCGCCGGGCTCGTGGACCCCACGCCCGAAGGCGCGGACCTGGCCACCAAGATCGCGATGCGGCGCCGTGCGATCCAGGACTACCTGCTGTCGTTCCCCGACCGCGCCGCGCTCATCGCCAAGCTCGACGAGGTGAACCTGGCGTGGGGCGACATCCGCGACCACCGCCAGGTGTTCGAGACGCAGGGCTCCGTAGTCCCCCGGGCGGTGCTCACCGAGGTCGACGACCGCGGCGGCGGCCGCCGCCGCGTCACGAACACGCCGTACCGGTTCAGCGATGCCGAGGCCGCGGTGCGCGGCCCGGCCGCCTACCGCGGCGAGCACAACGCCGAGGTGCTCACCGACTGGCTCGGCGCCACGTCGGCCGACATCGACGAGTGGCACCGCGCCGGCGTCCTCCTGCGCGAGGACCCGCCCACATCGGGCTGATCGAAGTCAGTCGCCCTGGAGCCACTCGTCGATCAGCTTGCGGGCGATCGAGATCTTGGGCGGGATGTTGGGGAGCGAATCGCGCGTGTACCACTGGGCGTCCGCGATCTCGGTGGGGTCGCAGACGATGTCGCCGCCGGCGTAGGTGGCGCGGAAGCCGAGCATGAGCGAGTGCGGGAACGGCCACGGCTGGCTGCTGCGGTAGGTGATGTCGGCAACCTCGATGCCGACCTCCTCCTTCACCTCTCGCGCCAGCGCCTCCTCGAGCGACTCCCCTGCCTCCACGAAGCCGGCCAGGCACGAGTACATGGGTGCGCGGAACGCCACGCCGCGGGCCAGCAGGGCCTCGTCGCCCCGGGTGACGAGCGTGATGATCGCCGGCGCCAGCCGTGGGTACGACACGCTCTTGCACGCCGGGCACACCATCGAGCGGTCGTTGGCCGACGGCTCGGTCTTGGCGCCGCAACGGCCGCAGAAGCGGTGGCTGCGGCCCCAGTCGACGATCTGGACGGCGCGCCCGGCCATGATCCACTCGGGCTCGCTGAGCCGGCCGTAGAGCGAGAACAGGTCGACGAAGCCGCCGTCGTCGGGCATCGACTCGGGCACCTCTTCGGCCCAGCAGGCGTGCCCCTCGACGTCGCCGAGGAAGTGGGCGACGCCGTTGACCAGCGGTTCGGGACCGATGAGGACCTTGCCCGCCCGCACGCAGTACCAGCGGGCCGGGAGCTCGTGGTGATGGTCGGCGGGGAAGGTGAGCGGATTGATGGCGGCCACGGCGGAGACCGTAATCTTCCGCCATGGGAAACGTCGTCATCGTCGAGGCCGTCCGCACCCCGATCGGCCGCCGTGGCGGGGGTCTGTCGACCCTCCATCCGGCGGAGCTGTTGGGGAACCCGCTCCGCGCCGTCATCGAGCGCTCGGGCATCGACCCGGCCGAGGTCGGCCAGCTCATCGGCGGCTGCGTCTCGCAGGTCGGTGAGCAGAGCTTCAACGTCACCCGCACGGCCTGGCTCGCCGCCGGCATGCCGATGTCGACGGCGGCCACGACGATCGACACCCAGTGCGGTTCGAGCCAGCAGGCCACCAACCTCAGCACGGCGCTCGTGTCGTCGGGCGTGGTCGACGTGGCCGTCGCCTGCGGCGTCGAGATCATGAGCCGCATCCCGATCGGCATCAACTCGTCGAAGAAGCTCGGGCTCGGCGTGCCGATCCCCAAGTCCTACTTCGAGCGCTACGAGATGACCTCGCAGTTCGAGGGCGCCGAGCGCATCGCCGACAAGTGGGGCATCACCCGTGAGGACACCGACGCCTTCGGCCTGCGCAGCCAGCAGCTCGCCGCCCAGGCGTGGGCCGAGGGCCGCTTCGACGGCCAGTGGGTCCCGGTCGAGGCGCCCGACGTCGACGAGGAGGGCAAGCCCACGGGCTCCACCCACACGGTGCAGCGCGACGAAGGCATCCGCGAGTCGACGATCGAGAAGCTGGCGTCGCTCAAGCCCGTCGCCCGCGAGAACGGCGTGCACACCGCCGGGAACTCGTCGCAGATCTCCGACGGCTCGGCCGCCCTGCTGCTGATGACCGAGGAGAAGGCGGCCGCGCTGGGTCTGAAGCCTCGGGCCCGCATCGTCGACACCTGCCTGGTGGGCGTCGACCCGGTGCTCATGCTGACCGGGCCCATCGACGCCACGCAGCGCCTGCTGGCCCGCACCGGGCTGTCGATCGACGACATCGACACGTTCGAGGTGAACGAGGCGTTCGCCTCGGTCGTGCTGGCGTGGCAGAAGGAGTGCAACGTCGACCCGACCAAGGTGAACCCGAACGGCGGCGCCATCGCCCTCGGCCACCCGCTCGGCGGCACGGGCGCCTTCCTGCTCACCAAGGCGCTGTACGAGCTCGAGCGCACCGGTGGCCGCTACGGCCTGGTGTCGATGTGCTGCGGCGGCGGGCTCGGCACCGGCACCATCATCGAGCGCCTCTGATCGTGCCCTCGGGCCGGGTCAGGACGTGATCGTCAGGCGGGCGATCCGGCCGCCGTCGAGCTCGAAGGCGTAGCGCAGCGTCAGCGAGCCGCCCGGGACGTCGCCGTCGAGTCGGTTGACGACGAGCCACCATCCCGGGCTCGTCTTCGCCGTGCTGACGAGGGTGCGGGTGAACGTGTTCTCGGACGCCGCGGCCTTCGAGAGCCACGCCCCGATCTCCATGGGCCCGTGGTACTTGTGCCCGTCGTCGGTGACCTCGGCCGTGGGGGTGAACGTGGTGAGGCATTCGTCGGTGTCGCGTGCGTCGCGTGCCGCCAGGTAGCGGCCGATCACGGAGGGGGGCACGGGCGCAGCGTGGGTATCGGTCATCGGTTCCTTGACGGTGGAGAGACCACGAGTCTGACAGGCGCGGCTACGGTGCGGCCGTCGTATCGCGGCCCGTCCGCTCGCCCTCTCGCCTGCTGGAGGATCCGTGCCGTGTGCCGACGCCCCGTTCTGCCCGTCCCGGTCGCCCTCCTGGCCCTGGCCGGGTGCTCCTCCTCGACCCGGCCGGCCGTGGACCGCGACCCCCCAGCCAACGCCGTCGTCGTCCACGTGGACGACGGCGACACCGTCGACGTCACGTTGCGGGGCGACCGGGTCAGGGTGCGCCTCATCGGCATCGACACGCCCGAGACGAAGAAGCCGAACACCCCCGTCCAGTGCTTCGGGCCCGAGGCGAGCGCCTTCACCGAGGCCGCGCTGCCCGAGGGCACCGAGGTCCGCCTGGAGCGCGACGTCGAGCCACGCGACCCGTACGGCCGGTTGTTGGCCTACGTCTACCGGGCCTCCGA
The DNA here is from genome assembly GCA_031423915.1 of Actinomycetes bacterium. Taxonomy (GTDB): domain Bacteria; phylum Actinomycetota; class Acidimicrobiia; order Acidimicrobiales; family Ilumatobacteraceae; genus JANMAT01. The sequence continues at coordinate 6,377 of JANPGL010000663.1, forward strand.
CGGGCTCTTCGTCAACCGGGCGCTGGCTGACGGCGGCTACGCGCGGCAGTTGTCGATCGCACCGAACACCGCCCACGCCCCCGAGTTCGCCGCGGCGGTCGACGCGGCACGAAAGGCCCGGGTGGGCCTGTGGGGCGCCTGCCCGGCGTTCGGCAGCCCGGCGTCACCACCCGGCGCCGGCGCGACGGGCGGCGGGTGACAAGCGCAGCCCCGCTCCCCGCAACCGGCGCACCAGCTCCCGGCTGTCGACCGCCACGGCGCCGAGCGCCAGCGCGTCGTCGCGGTAGTCCTCGGGCAGGTCGTAGTGGTCGCCGTGGAACCCGCGCCGAGGGATGCCGATCGCCTCGGCGAACCCATGCAGCTCGTCGAGGCTGGCGTCGCTGACCAGGTGGCACCAGCGGCGGCCCCGGTGCCACCACCGGCACTCGTCGACGAGCAGGGTCATGGGCACCGATCATGGCCCAGGCGCGAGACTGGCCGCGTGTCCGACGCCGCCCTCGAGCGCGAGCTCACCACCCGCTGGGCCGGCGACATGGGTCACCGCGGACCCGCCGGCGACGCGCTCCGGAGCCTGCTGGCCCGCCACGCCGAGCCCCACCGGCGCTATCACACGACCGTCCACGTGGCCCACGTGCTCCGTGCCGTGCAGCGCCTCGCCGACGGCGCCGCTCTCGACGCCGCCTCGGCCCGCACCGTGCGGTTGGCCGCCTGGTACCACGACGTCGTCTACGACCCCCGGGCCGGCGCCGGCGCCAACGAGGCCGCCTCGGCCACGCTGGCCGAGCGCACGCTCGTCGACCTCGGCGAGCCGGGAGCGACCGCCGCCGAGGTGGCCCGGTTGATCCGGCTCACCGCCGGACACGAGCCCGCGGCCGACGACCTGACCGGCGCCGTGCTCATCGACGCCGATCTCGGCGTGCTGGGGGCCGATCCGGCGGGCTACCAGGCGTACGTCAACGGCGTCCGCACCGAGTACGCCCACGTCGACGAGGTCGGGTGGCGGACCGGCCGGGCCGCCGTGCTGCGCAACTTCCTCGACCGGCCCCGCATCTACCACCTCGACCTCGAGCGCGAGCGACGTGCCCGGGCCAACCTGGCGGCGGAGCTCTCCGGCCTGACCGCCCCGCCGCCCGCTAGCGTCGACCCCGCATGAGCGAACTCGTCGAGCGACTGGGCTTCCCCGCCGACACCCGCGTGGTGATCGTGTCGTGCGACGACCTCGGCGCGTGCCACGCCCTCAACCAAGGCATCTACGACGCCGTGCGCCACGGCATCGCCACCTGCGCGTCCCTGATGGTCCCCGGGCCGTGGTCGCGGCACGCCGCCGCGGGCTACCGGGGCGAGGACATCGGCGTGCACCTGACGCTGAACGCCGAGCACGAGCTCTACCGCTGGGGGCCCATCACCCAGGCCCCGTCGCTGCTGTCGGGCGACGGCGGGTTCCCCCGCACCATCGACGACCTCTGGGAACACGCCGACACCGAGGAGGTGCGCCGCGAGTGCCGCGCCCAGCTCGAGCGGGCGCTGGCCTGGGGCATCGACGTCACCCATCTGGCCCCGCACCTGTCGGCCATGTCGATGCGACCCGAGTTCTTCGACGTCTACCTCGACCTGGCCGTCGAGTTACGCCTGCCGGTGCGGCTGCCGTCGTCGGTCAGCGAGGCCGAGATCGGGTTCCCCTTCCGCCGACTGGCCGCCGAGGAGGGGATCGTGTTCCCCGACCACTTCGACCACAACTGGCGCGCCGGTAGCCGTGAACGCGTGCTCGGCCAGCTCGACACGCTGGCGCCCGGGGTCACCGAGATCCACGTCCAACCCGCCATCGACACGCCCGAGGTGCGGGCGTTGTCGGCCGACGCGGAGGGCTGGATCGAGGACCACATCCTGTGCCACGACCCCGACGTCCGGCACCGGCTCGAACAGCTCGGCGCCGTGCTGATCGGCTACCGCGAGCTGCGGGCTCTCATGCGGGCCTGAGCTCGGCCAGCGCGGCGGCCACCTCGCCCGAGGCCAGCGCCGCGAACAGCAGGCCGGTGTCGCCCGTGGCCTTCAGCTTGCCCTGCATGAACGCCACCGTCGGGTCGAGCGCGGCGTCGGCGACGCCGACCGTGACCACGACGTCGGCGTCGTCGGGCCCGTGGACCCGCTCGTCCTTCTTGCTCAGCGCCACCCGCACCTGCACGCTCACGGCGCCACCCGAGCCCGCAGGCCGGCGAACAGATCGTCCTCCAGCTCGCCCTCGGGTCGGCCGCCGACGGTGGAACGGGCCAGCTCCCAGTCCTCCCACGGATACACGTCGGCCAGCTCGGCGTCGGTGAGGCCGAACCACCACGGCTCGGTGGGGTTCACCTGCGTG
>JANPGL010000664.1:0-21264 GCA_031423915.1 Actinomycetes bacterium
GGTCTGACGCCGGGCTCCCCGATCTGCAGGCCGGTGACCGATGAGCAAGCCAGGCAACCTGCTGCAACGCCGTCAGGCGAAGGCCAGCGCCGTCGCGGCGGAGCCGGTGCCCGAGCCGGCCGTGGCCGATCAGTTCTCGGCGGAACCGGCACCCCTCGCCGGCCGGCGCTTCGGCGTCGACCTCGACGGCTCCACCGTTCGTGTGGTCGAGGTCGACGGTGTCACCGTGCTGTCGTTCGCCACGTACCAGGGCAACACCGCCGCCGACGCGTTCGCGCAGTTCGTCGACACCAAGCCGCAGGGGCAGATCGTGGTGGCGTGGGCCGACGGTGACGTCCACCTGCGCCGCGTCCCTCTGCCCAACCTGCCCACCGTGGCACTGCGCGCCGGCCTGCTCGACGGCATCGAGGAGACCCTCCCCATGGCGCCGGGGACGGCGGCGGTGGCGGCGCGCGTCACCGCATCGCGCGCCGGCGACGGGTACGTCGCCTCGGTGGCCGCCACCGACCGTCACGCGCTCGCCGAGCTGTGGTCGATGGTCAGCGTGCCGGGGGCCCGGGTGGTTCCGGCCCCGCTGCTGTTCGCCGAGGACGGTCTGTACCTCGGCCTGCGCGACGGCGGCGCCCAGCTCCTCCTGGCCGCCGGCGGCGCCGCCATCGCCACGCGCAACCTGTCGGCCGGGGGGCTCGTCACGGTGCGCGACGAGCTGGCCGACGGCGACCAGAGCCCGGAAGAGCGGCTCACCACGATCGCCCGCGGCGGCACCCGGCTCGATCCCGGCGCGGCCTCCGCGGTCGATCGGTACGCCCAGGCCATCAGCGACGAGGTGCGACGCACGGCCGACTTCTGGTCGCGGCAGGGGCTGGCCGTACCCGCCGAGATCTACGTGCACGGCCAGGGCATCGCGCTGCCGAACCTGGCCGGCAAGCTGCTCGACGCGGCGTTCCTGGCCAAGGCGGCGCCGGTGCCGTCGATCGGGCTCGAGGCCATCGCCCGGGTCGACGTGCCGCGCGCGTACATGGCGCTGCTGGCCACCCAGTTCAATGCCGGGGTGCAGGTCATCGCCGACCTGCCCGATCCGCTGGCCGCCGAGCGGGTGCGGCGCCGCACCGAAAAGGCCCGCACCAGTGGCCGCCTGGTGCTCGTCGGGGCGGGTGCACTGGCGCTCGCCGGCGTGCTCGCCGGCCCGGTGGTGCTGGCCAAGCGGGACCTGTCGCACGCCAGGAGCGAACTGTCCGGAGCCCAGACCGAGCTCGACTCGCTGCGGTCCGCCGTGCAGCTGGCCGACGCCGTGTCGCGCGGGCGGCGCGCCTACCGCTCGGCGGTGACCGACGAGGTCGACTGGCGTGTCTACGTCGAGAAGCTGCTCGACTCGGCACCGAAAGAGTCGTCGCCCTCGTTCATCTCGATGGCCGTCGAGCGCAAGGGCCGAAACGTGCAGATGGACCTGAAGGCCCGCTTCGCCGGGGTCGACTTCTCACCCGGTGCGTCCTGGCTGCGCAACGTGAAGGACATGGGCCTGCAGAACCCGTGGATCGCCAGCCTGCGCGCCGAGTCCGACGGGACCTCGGGCCGCTCGAGCGTGTCCCTCGGTGTCGCCGGCACGTCGCCGGTGGCCCCCGGCTTCCTGGCCCGGCGCGACCTGGCCACGCTCCTGAACATCGGGCCGTCGGGCACCACGTTGAAGAAGACGCCGCCCGCGTCGGGCAGCACCGACACCACGGTGGCCAAGCCGTGAGCGGCGATCGCCCGTTCGAGCGCAAGCACGTGCTGTTCGTCGTGCTCCTGGCGCTGGCCGTGATCGCCATCCCCGGTCGCATGGCGTGGAGCATGCGCAGCGACGCCGTCGACGAGGCCACCGCCACCCGCGACCAGGTGCGCGACCTCGAGGACCGCATCGCACAGGCGCATCGCGATCAGCGGAACTCGGTGCAGCTCAACGAGCAGCTGAAGGCGCTGGCCGCCGCCCTGCCGCCCGACGCCGATCTGGCGTCGGTGGTGGAGCAGCTCGCGGCGTTGGCCAAGGAGGCCAACGTGACGTGGAAGACGAGCGCGCAGAACCAGCCGATCGTCTTGCGCGAGTCGGCGTCGGGCGCCACCGAGGCCGACGGCGTCACGCCGAGCACCGCGGCTCGTCGCAGCACCCCGGACACCTCGGCGGTCTCCGAGGGCGGCGACCAGACGACCGACACCACGACGGCCGCCCCCACCTCGTCGAGCTACCTCGTCGACATCGACCTCGAAGGCACCCCGGCCAACCTCACGACGTTCCTCGAGAAGCTCCGGTCGCTGCCCCGCCTGTTCACCGTCGAGCGCATGACGTGGGCGTGGCGCGACGGTGCTGCCGGCGGCAGCAACACCCAGGTGGTGTCGGCCCACCTGACGTTGAAGGCGTACTCGTGGAGCAGCGCGCCGAAGGCGTTGCCCTCCGGCACGGGCGCAGCCGGTCTGGCGGCCACGACGACCGCGACGACCGCGGCGGGGGCGGCCACCGCGCCGTGACCACCACCGAGATGTCGCTGCCACCACAGGCCGAACGGCTCATCGTGGCGCTGGCCAACGAGCGCATCGCCGACTCGATCGAGGTCCGCCAGCTCGTCCACGCCGGCATGCGGCGCGGCCTGTCGGCCGTGCGCGCCGCGCTCGAGAGCGGCCTCGCCCTCGACGTGCTCGAACGCGCCGCCTGGTGGCACCAGGGCTACGACACGGCGGACATCATCGTCGACCGGCTCGACATGCGCCTGTTCCAGAAGCTGCCGCTGTCGATGGCGCGCGCCTACGAAGCGATGCCCATCGGGCAGGACTCGCTCGGGGTGCACGTCGCGGTGGCCGACCCCGACAACCTGGCCGTCGTCGACGACATCCGGCGACGCTTCGCGCCCGACGTGGTGCGCATCCTCGTCGGTGACCGCGGCGTGATCGAGAGCGCGCTGTCGTCGCTCGAGCACCGGTTGGCGTCGAACGAGTTCGCCATCGACGAGGTCGACGACGGTTTCACCGCGGTCAACCTCGAGGACCAGGCGGGCGACGGTCGCGTCAGCCAGATCGTGACCAAGACGATCGAGCTGGCCGTGGCCAGCCGGGCCAGCGACATCCACATCGAACCGGCCGACGACCACGTCCGCATCCGCATCCGCGTCGACGGCGTGCTCACCGAGGTGGCCCGCTACCCGATCTCGGCGGGCCAGGGCATCATCAACAACCTCAAGGTGCGCGCCGGCCTCGACGTGGCCGAGCGGCGCCAGCCCCAGGACGGGCGCATCACTGCCAACGCCGCCGGGCGGGTGCTCGACCTGCGCCTCGTCACGCTGCCCACCGTGTGGCGGGCCGAGGGTGCCGTGCTCCGGATCCTCGACCGCACGCGCAACGTGGCCACGCTCGACCAGCTGGGCTACTCGACCCGGGTGCGCCAGACGTGGGAGCGCCTGGCGCAGAGCCCGTACGGCGCGCTGCTGGCCACCGGGCCCACGGGATCGGGCAAGACGACCAGCCTGTACGCCACGCTGGCCAAGATCGCCACGATCGACGTGAAGGTGTGCACCGTCGAGGACCCGGTCGAGTACCGGTTGCCGGGCGTCATGCAGATGCAGGTCGATCTGAAGGCCGGCCGCACGTTCGCCTCGGCGCTCAAGGCCTACCTGCGCTCGGACCCCGACATCATCCTGGTGGGCGAGATCCGCGACACGATCACGGCCAACACGGCCATCGAGGCCGCCCTCACGGGCCACCTGCTGCTGGCCAGCCTCCACGCCAACACCGCAGTGATGGCGCCGACCCGGCTCATCGAGATGGGCATCGAGCCCTACCTCGTGTCGTCGGCCGTGCGCGGCGTGCTCTCGCAGCGCCTGGCCCGCCGTCTGTGCATGCACTGCCGGGTGTCTATCCCTGCTCCGTCGAACGCGTTCCGCACGATCGACGCCGAGGTGCCCGACCACATCTTCCGCGCCGCCGACAAAGGATGCGCCCGCTGCTCGGGCACCGGCTACTTCGGTCGCATCGCCATCGCCGAGGTGTTCGAGATCACCGAGGCGGTGTCGACCGCGCTGTCGCTCGGTGCCAACGCCGGTGATCTCGTGCGCCTGGCGGAGAAGGAAGGCATGGTCCCCATGTACCAGGAGGGCCTGACCCGCGTGCTCGACGGCGTCACGTCCCTCGAGGAACTGGCCCGGGTGATCAACTGATGCCCGCCTCGGCACCTACCGGCTCGGTGGAGGACTGATGCCGTCGTTCGCCTACGACGCCTTCACCCGCAACGGCGAGTCCGCCACCGGCACGATCGACGCCACCTCCGAGGCCGACGCCCGCGCCAACCTGCGCAGCGACGGCCTGCTCGTGCTCGAGCTGCGCCCGGCGCGCGCCGCCGGCCTCGGTCGACGCCAGCTCCACTTCGGCACCCCGAAGGTGAAGCTGAAGGACGTGGCCTGGGCGGCCCGCAACCTGGCCACGACCCAGTCGGCCGGCCTGCCCGTCGTGCGGGCGTTGCGCATGCTCGGCCGTCAGCGCCGCGGCACCCCCATCGGCGACGCCCTGCTGCGCGTCCACGAGGCGGTGGTCAACGGCGCCGCGCTGGCCGACGCGTTCCGCATGGAGGAGCGCAGCCTCACGCCGCTCACGACGGCGCTGGTGGAGGCGGGCGAGGCCAACGGCAAGCTCGACTCGAGCTTGGTGAAGTTGGCCGAGCTGTGCGAGGCGCGCGTGCGCCTGCGCCGCAAGATCGTGTCGGCCATGGCCTACCCGGTCGTCATGATCGTGCTCGTCACGTGCATCTTCATGGCCATGCTCGTCTTCGTCGTTCCCACGTTCTCGGGCCTCTATGACCAACTCGGCGGCAAGCTGCCGTGGCTGACGTCGTTGTTGCTGACGATGTCGGACTTCGTGCGCTCGAAGATCCTGGTGGTGCTCGTCGTCGCCGTCGGTGCCGTGGTGGCCTTCCGCAAGCTCCGCACCCATCCCCGGGTGCGCGACGCCAAGGACCGCATCATCCTCGGGCTGCCGCTGCTCGGTGAGCTGTTCCGCTCCATGGCCATGGCCCGTCTGTCGACCACCATGGCCTCGTCGCTCGGCGCGGGTGTGCCGTTGCTCGACTCGCTGCGGCTCGCCGGCAACGTGGCGAACAACGTGGTGTTCGACCGCGCCTTGGCGCAGGCTCGCGAGGAGGTGCGCGAGGGCCGGAGCCTGGCCGCCGCGCTCGAGGGCAAGCCGCACGTGCCCGAGTTGTTCGTGCAGCTGGTGGCCGTGGGCGAGGAGACGGGTCGCGTCGACGAGCTGCTGGTCAAGTACGCCAAGGGCATCGAGGACGAGGTCGAGGCGAAGGTCGAGGGGCTCACCAGCATGCTCGAGCCCCTGATGATCGTGGTGCTCGGCGGCATCATCGGTGTGATGGTCGTCGGCCTCTACCTGCCGCTGATCGGGATCTTCAAGCTCCTGCAGTAGCTCGGCGCGGCGTCACCTTCCGCCCCACCACCGGCAGTGGTTCGGAGACGTGCCGATGGACGCCAGCCGACGCCCCGGCGACGGCCGTGGAACCGTTCGGGCGCGGCGGGTGAACCTGTGGCGAACTCCTGCCGTCCCCCCTCGGCGGTCCGCCACGGCGTGCGTACCGTGCGGCTCGTACGGCGTCCCGCCACGGGGGCGGACCCGTTGGCGAGGAGCGACACCACACATGTCCAAGCGCGGCAAGATGAAGGCCGGGGCGGCGATCGCCGGGGCGACGCTGCTGTTCGGCGTCACCACGGCGGGTGCGGCAGCACCCGGTACGACCCAGGGCCCGTCGACCACGGTCGACCCCTACGTCATCCCGGTCGATGCGACCAACACCACGATCAAGTCCCTCCTCACCGTCGACAACCTGGCGGCGGACAACGGCTACACGATGGCCGGCATCCCCGACGGCCTCGGTGCCTACAAGGACGGCAACAACGTCGTCCTGCTGTCGAACCACGAGCTCGGCAACACCCAGGGCGTCGTCCGGACCCACGGCTTCGTGGGCTCGTTCGTCTCGCAGTGGACCATCGATCCGACGCTGAAGTTCGTCGCCGGCAAGGACGCCATCCAGACGCTCGACTGGGCCGGCACCACGCCCTCGGCGTTCGCCCGCTTCTGCTCGGCCGACCTGGCCCAGGCGCCGCAGCTGTACAACACCGTGTCGGGCAAGGGCTTCAACGGCCGCCTGTTCATGAACGGTGAGGAGACCGGCCTCGAGGGCCGCGCGGTCGCCACCGACCCGGCCACCGGAAGCTCCTGGGTCCTGCCGGCGCTCGGCCGCACCTCGTGGGAGAACGCGCTCGCCGCCTACACGCCCACGAGCGACACCCAGCTCGTCATCGGCATGAACGACTCGAGCGCCGCCAACCAGACGGCCAACCTGATCTACGTCGGCACGAAGACCAACACGGGCAGCCCCGTCGACAAGGCCGGCCTCACCAACGGCCTGCTGTACACGATGAAGCTGACGGGCGGCGTCACGACCGACGCGGCGTTCCGCACGACGTACGGCCTGAACAGCCCGCAGCCGTTCACGCTCGCCCAGATCACGGGCGCCACGGGCGCGTTGCTCCAGACCGACTCGGTGGCCAAGGGTGGCTTCGGCCCGGACCGCACCGAGGACGGCGTGTGGGACCCGGCCAACCTGAACGACTTCTACTTCCAGACCACGGGCTCGACGGCGGCCGCGGCCGGCCGTGGTGGCCTGTGGCGGATGCGCTGGAACGACGTCACCCAGCCGTCGCTCGGTGGCACGCTGACCCTGCTCGTCGACCACCCGTCTTCACACCTGGCCACGGACAACGCGTCGAACCAGCCGGGCTTCTACATGCCCGACAACATGACGATGGACAGCCACGGCCACATCCTCATCCAGGAGGATCCGGGTGCCGACAACTACGTCGCCCGCGTGTTCGCCTACGACGTGGCCACCAACGTGCTCAAGTCGGTCGCCACGTTCGACCCGGCGCTGTTCGGTGCGGGCGCTCCCGGCTTCATCACGAACGACGAGGAGTCGAGCGGCATCGTCGACACCGAGTCGATCTACGGCGCCGGCACGTTCCTCCTCGACGCCCAGGTCCACACGGCCACCGGCCTGTCGAACCCGACGCGCGACGCCGAGCGGGGCCAGTTCCTGCTCATGACCGTCGACTTCGCCAAGCTGTTCGGCGGTCCGAACCCGGTCATCCCCGAGGCGCCGTTCGCCGTGCTCATGTCGCTCGGCTCGCTGGTGGTGATCGGCGGGTACCTCGTGCTGCGCCGGCGCTCGCCGGGCGCTTCGCTCGCCTGATCCGATCCCTTCCGTGACGTGCCCCGCCCGTTCGGGCGGGGCACGTTCGCGCCCGGCGTCGGTGACGGGTCGGCGACGCGGGCGACGACACCGCGAACCTTCGGTGAAGACGGCGCCGAACCCGTTGGCCCGCTGGACGGGCCGTGGTCTGCTTCCACGGGACGAGAGAGGACGTGGCATGAAGCGGTTGGCATCGGCAGTGGCAGGCATCGTCGGATCGGTCGTGTTGCTTTCGGCGCCCGCGGGTGCCGCCTCGGAAGCCGTCATCGACATCCCCGGTTTCTCGTACTCGCCGTCGGTGCTGAACGTCACCGTCGGCGACACGATCGTGTTCCGCGCGACCGGTGGTGAGCCGCACAGCGCCGTGAACGAGCCGACGTCGTCCTTGGTGTTCAACACCGGCGAGCTCGTCCCCGGGCAGTCATCGTCGCCGATCCTGGCGACGACGGCGGGTAGCTTCGACTACTACTGCGGCATCCACGGCCGGTCGATGACGGGCCGAATCGTCGTGACGGACGCCGTGCCGCCCGTCGTGCCGGAGTCGCCCTGGGCCGTGGCGCTCGGCGTGTCGGCGGCCGGTGTGCTGGCCCTCGCGGCGGCCCGGCGCCGCCGCGGTCGGGCGGCGCTCGCCTGAGCCCCGAGGGGCCCGACGGGCGTCAGTCGCCCTGGTCGCGCAGGAAGCGTTCGAGCTCGGCAGCGAGCTCCTCGCCCGAAGGCAGGTCGCTGCCGCCCATGCGATCGTCGTAGCGTTGCTCGAGGGCGGCGACGTAGCTGACGGCGTCGGGATCGGCCGCCACGGCGCGGTCGAGGCGGCGCCGCTGGCGCGACGCCTCATCGTCGAGGTCGGCGTGCCCCGTGGGTACGGCGGTGACGTGCTCGAGGTGGCGCAGCAGGGCCTGGGTCGACAGGGGGTGATCGGTGCCGGCCGCGTAGTGGGGCACCGGCACGCGCAGCGACACCGCGGGCACACCGTTCCGCTCGAGCAGGTCGTGGAGGACGCCGACGATGCCGGTGGGCCCCTGGTAGCGCGGACCCGACAGGCCGAGGCTTCGGGCCAGGCCCACGTTCGTGGTCGAGCCGATGACGACGGGCGCCCGCGTGTGCGGGGTGGCGTCGGCCATCGCCCCGACGGTGACGACCAGCTCGCACCGCAGGGTGGCGGCGACCTCGTGCACGAGCGCGGCGAAGGTGCGCCAGCGGATGTGGGGCTCGATCCCGGCCAGCAGCACCAGATCGTGGATGCCGGCCGGGTCGTCGAGGACGGCGACGTCGTTGGCGGGCCAGTGCAGCCGCCGCGTGCCGTCGTCGTCGAGCGACACGGTGGGCCGCTGCTTCGAGAAGTCGAAGAAGTGCTCCGGATCGATGGCGGCGATCGTCTCGGGACGCCCCCTGGCCGCCAGGTGCCGCAGGGCCGCGGTGGCGGTCTCGGCGATGTCGAACAGCCCGCCGAAGCCGACGAGGAACAGCGGCCGCCGCAGCGTGGGGCGCGAGTGCCACACCAGTTCGGTCGGCTGCTCGTCGCTCCCCATTCGGCTCAGGCTAGCGAACGGCGGTCGGAACCCAGTTGCCGTGGAACCCGTAGGGCACCCGCACGGGGAGCTGCACGGTGGCCACCGGGTCGCCGGCGATGTCCTGGGCGTCGAGCACCACGAGCTCGCTGCGGTCGGTGCCGCGGTCGTACACGAGGCTCATCACCCAGCCGTCGTCCTCGGCCGCGTCGAGGGTGCGCGGGACGAAGACGCCCTCGCCGGTCGAGCGGCCGGGGCCGTAGTCGTGCGACACCCGGGTGCCGGTTTCGAGGTCCCACTTCGTGAGGCCGAGCATCTCGGGCCCGTTCGTGCCGAACGAGACGGAGTAGCCGTAGCGGTGCCTGCGGCCGACGACGCGCTCGTCGACGCGGGGGAACTCCTGCGACGAGTCGTCGAGCCGTTCCTCGTGCACCTTGCCCGCCGCCGGGTCGATGGTCCAGCGCTCGATGACGGGCGGACCCTCGAACGGGCCGTTCAGGTCGGTGGCGAACATCCTGGGGTGACGGGAGACGTCGACCACGATGCGTCCGTCGGGCAGGTCGTAGGCGTTCATCGGGTGGTACACGTAGCAGGGGCTCACCTCGCACCACACGACCTGGTCGCCCGTGCCGTGGCGGGGCAGCACGCCGACGCGGGGTGCGTGCCCCGGGTCCCACCGGTACGGCAGCGGGTACCCGCCGGCCAGGGCGTCGCCGCTGAGCGTCACGGGCAGGTCGAAGATCACGGCCCGGGTCTCGGTGATCGCCAGGTCGTGCAGCATGATCGGCGCCCCGACGTCGATGCGCGTGGAGTGGGTGACGCGCAGGTCGGGCGAGAGCACCTGGTACGAGATCTCGTTGCCGAACATCGGGGTGTAGCCCGCCACGAACAGCTCGCCGGTGACGGGGTCGACCTTGGGATGGGCGCTGAAGGTGCCGGCCCACGTGCCGCCGAGGTCGTGGTAGCGCACCGAGTCGAGCTCGTCGGTCAGCTCCATCGGGTAGCCGCCGGCCTCGACGATGGCCAGCGTCGTGCCGGCGACCCCGATGACGTTGGTGTTCGGCGAGGCGCCGCCGAACAGTGCGTCGCGAGGGCCGTCGACCCGGGGGCGGCCGAGCGTGTCGGCGGCCTGGTCGCCGAGCACGTAGCGGCTGCGGTACCACTCGGCCCTCCCGTCGCGCAGGCGGATGCCGTGCACCATCCCCGTGCCGACGAACCAGTGGTGGAGGTGCGGATCGACCGCGGCCACGGGGTTGGGCCCGTTGCGCAGGTACCGGCCGTCGAGCGCGTCGGGAAGCCGGCCGCTGACCGGGAGGTCGAACGCCGTGGTCTCGTCGGCGACGGGGCCGAAGTTGCCGGCCAGGTAGCGGTTCTCGATCGTGGTCACACCGTCGAGCTTCGTCGCGGCGACCTGCGTCGTCAACGGCGGTTCAGGCGAGGGCCTCGACGACATGGTCGATGCACGCCGTGAGCGCACGCACGTCGTCGGGCTCGACGGCCGGGAACAACCCGACCCGGAGCTGGTTGCGCCCGAGCTTGCGGTACGAGTCGGTGTCGACGACGCCGTTCGCTCGCAGCTGGGCCGACACCTCGTTGGCATCGACACCCGTGAGGTCGATCGTGGCCACCACCGCCGAGCGCTGCGAGGGGTCGCTCACGAACGGGGTGGCCCACTCCCGGGACTCGGCCCAGCCGTACATGATCGACGACGAGGTCCGGCACCGCTCGACGGCCCACGGCAGGCCGCCCCGGCCGTTGAGCCACCGCACCTGGTCCTCGAACAGGAACAGCGTGGCCAGCGCCGGCGTGTTGTACGTCTGATCGAGTCGGCTGTTGTCGAGTGCGATCTTCACGTCGAGCGAGGCCGGCACCCAGCGCCCGCCGGCCGAGATGCGCTCGATGCGCTCGACGGCCGCCGGCGAGCACAGCGCCACCCAGAGCCCGCCGTCGGCGGCGAAGCACTTCTGCGGGGCGAAGTAGTAGACGTCGACCTGCGACGGGTCCCACGGCAGGCCGCCGGATCCCGACGTGGCGTCGACGACGACGAGCGAGCCGGCGTCGGCCCCCGCCGGTCGGCGCAGGTCCATCATCACGCCGGTCGACGTCTCGTTGTGGGTCAGCGCGTAGGTGTCGACGCCCGCGGTCGCCGCCAGGTCCGGATGGGTGCCCGGCTCGCTCTTCACGACGACCGGGTCGTCCAGGTGCGGCGCCGCCTTGGCTGCCTCGGCGAACTTGGCCGAGAACTCGCCGAACGTGAGGTGCTGGCTGCGCCGGTCGATCACGCCGAACGTGGCGACGTCCCAGAACACCGTCGAGCCGCCGTTGCCGAGCACGACCTCCCACCCGTCGGGCAACGAGAACAGGTCGCGCAGCCCGGCCCGCAGCGAACCGACCACCGATTTGACCGGCTTCTGACGATGCGAGGTGCCGAGCCACGAGGCGCCCGCACCGGCCAGCGCCGCCACGGCCTCGGGTCGGACCTTGGAGGGGCCACAGCCGAAACGTCCGTCTCGGGGGAGCAGGTCGGCTGGAATGCTTATGCGGGCAGGTTCCGGGCTCGTCACTGTGCAAGCATTGCAGCCCGTGAATCGAGTCTCCCAGCGCATAGCCGCCATCGCAGAGTCCGCCACCCTCGCCGTCGACGCCAAGGCGAAGGCGTTGAAGGCCGCCGGAGAGAACGTCATCGGCTTCGGCGCCGGTGAGCCCGACTTCCCGACCCCGGCGCACATCGTCGAGGCCGCCGTCGTGGCGTGTCGCGATCCGAAGAACCACCGCTACACGCCCGCGGCCGGCCTGCCCGAGCTGCGCGAGGCCATCGCGGTCAAGACCAAGCGCGACTCCGGCTTCGACTGCACCGCCGCCAACGTGATCGTCACCAACGGCGGCAAGCACGCGGTCTACGCCTCGTTCGCCTGCCTGTGCGACCCGGGCGACGAGATCATCGTGCCGGCCCCGTACTGGACCACGTACCCCGAGGCCATCACCCTGGCCGGCGGCGTGCCCGTCGTCGTCGACAGCGACGAGACCACCGGGTTCAAGGTCACCGTCGACCAGCTCGAGGCGGCGCGCACCCCGCGCACCAAGGCCATGCTGTTCGTATCGCCGTCCAACCCGACCGGCGCCGTCTACTCGCCCGCCGAGACCGAAGCGATCGGCCGTTGGGCGCTCGAGCACGGCGTGTGGGTGATCACCGACGAGATCTACGAGCACCTGACGTACGGCGAGCACCGGTTCACCTCGATGCCCACCCTGGTGCCCGAGCTGGCGAACCAGACCCTCGTCCTCAACGGCGTGGCCAAGACGTACGCCATGACGGGCTGGCGCGTGGGCTGGATGATCGGGCCGACCGACGTGATCGCCGCCGCCACCAACTTCCAGAGCCACGCCACCTCCAACGTGTGCAACGTGGCCCAGCGAGCCGCCCTGGCTGCCGTGTCCGGCGACCTGGTGGCCGTCGGCGAGATGCGCGACGCGTTCTACCGGCGGGGCCGCACGATGCACCGGCTGCTGTCGGGGATCGACGGCGTGTACTGCCCCGAGCCCGAAGGCGCCTTCTACTGCTTCCCGTCGTTCAAGGGCGTGCTCGGGCGCACCATCGGCGGGCACAGGCCGACCACGACGCTGGAACTGGCCGAGGTGCTGCTCAACGAGGTGAAGGTGGCCGCCGTGCCGGGCGAGGCGTTCGGTGCGCCCGGCTACCTGCGCTTCTCGTTCGCCCTGGGAGACGACGATCTCGGCGAGGGCATCGGCCGGGTCGCCGACCTGCTGAGCTGATCGCTCACGGCGCCCCGGTCGTCGTGGTCGACGGCAGGGGCGTCAGCGACGCTTCGATGGGTTTCATGGCGGTCCACACGGCGTCGCCCGTCGTGGCCACGTCGTACAGCGAGCCACCGATGGCCTCGGTGGCGGCCAACGCGCGCAGGAACGCCTCGGCGTCGGCGGGCGAGGTCTTGTCGGCGATGCCGCCGATCGGGTGGACGCGCGCCGCGGGGTCGAGCAGGTGCTCGCGCATGAGGCGCACGCTCTCGACGGTGTAGCGCTCGGCATCGCGCCAGCCCGACTCGGCATCGCGCGTCGTCCAGTAGGTCATCGGCATCCAGACGTCGTAGAGCCGTTTCAGCTCGCCCCAGGGGAACTGGGGCCAGAAGTCGGGGTTGACGATGTCGAGCTGCACCGCGGGCATGACGATGGCGCCGATCGTCACGTCGGGGCCCACGTGGGCGCGCAGCTGCTTCGATAGCTCGATCAGGTTGGCGCTGCGCGTCGCCGGGTCCGCGACCGACTCGTTGTCCTCGATGTCCACGGCGATGCCGTCGAAGCGCTGGCCTTTGTGGGCGAAGTCGGCGATCTTGGTCAGCCGCTCGAGGTCGAACGCCACGTCGGCGAAGCGGGGTGTCGACCAGCCCACCACGGCGATGCCGCGGGCGTGGGCGCGAGCCAGGAACGTGGCGAGGAGGTCGGCGTCGACGAGACCGCCCGGCGTTTTGGCGTCGTTGCGCACCGGCTGGAGGTAGACCGTCTTCACCCCTTTGCCGGCCAGCTGGTCGAGCGTGCCAGGTGTCACGGGTGGATTCGGGCCGGCGTACGTCGGCACGTAGTCGTACGTGTCGATCCAGGCGCCGAAGCCGGCGTAGACGCGCACGTCGCGCCGGATGAGGGGCGGCGGCTCCGTGCGCAGGACGGTGACCCCCACGGCGATGCCGACGGCTACCCCCAGCACCGCCAGAGCGGCCAGGAGGCGCCGTCGTCGCAGGTGGTGGGCGGTCGACACCGTGTCGCCGGCCTCGACCGCGTCGATGTCGAAGAGCGCCGCGACGGGCGCTGTCGGCTCGCCGGCCGGTTCGTCGGTCCGCTCCGGGTCGGCCATGGCGGACAGTCTGGTCGCCCCGGCCTCGCCGCCGGCGGCACCACGCCGGGACCTGGCGCGATGACCCCACGACCCGGCCGATCCGGGCGTGTACGGATCGTTCACCCGCGGACCGTTGGTCCAACCTCGGCGCGGGCGGCCACAATGGTCGCCCTATGGCGCGGATCCTGGTCACCGAAGAGATCGCCGAGGGTGGGTTGGACGGCCTGCGGGCTGCCGGTCACACCGTCGACGTGCAGCTGGGCCTCGGCCCCGACGAGCTGCTGGCCACGATCCCGGGCGCCCACGCCCTGATCATCCGGTCGGCCAGGATGGTGACCGCCGAGGTCCTCGCCGCGGCCACCGACCTGATGGTCGTGGGGCGGGCGGGCATCGGTCTCGACAACGTCGACGTGGCCGCGGCGACGGCGCGTGGGGTGATGGTGGTGAACGCGCCCCAGTCGAACATCGTCTCGGCCGCCGAGCACACCATGGCGCTGCTGCTGGCCCAGGCGCGCAACGTGCCCCAGGCCCACGCCGCGCTGAAGGCGGGCCGGTGGGAGCGGTCCAAGTGGGAGGGCGTCGAGCTCGACGGCAAGACGCTCGGCGTGGTCGGTCTCGGCCGCATCGGCAAGCTGGTGGCCGAGCGGGCCTCGGCGTTCGGCATGCGGCTCGTGGCCTACGACCCCTTCGTGTCGGCCGAGAAGGCCAAGCGGATGGGCGTGGAGCTGCTGCCGCTCGAGCGGGTGGTGGAGGAGAGCGACTTCCTCACGATCCACCTGCCGAAGAACGCCGAGACGACGGGGATCATCGGCACCGAGATGTTCGCCCGGGCCAAGCCCGATCTGCGCGTCATCAACGTGGCGCGCGGTGGCATCGTCGACGAGGCCGCCCTGGCCGAGGCCGTTCGTTCGGGCCGCATCGGCGGTGCCGCGCTCGACGTGTTCTCGACCGAACCGATGACCGAGAGCCCACTGTTCGAGCTCGACGCCATCGTGGTCACCCCTCACCTGGGCGCCTCGACGCGCGAGGCGCAGGACAAGGCGGGCGACACGATCGCCGAGATGGTGCAGCTGGCGCTGGCGGGCGACTTCGTGCCGTTCGCCGTGAACGTCGACGCCAACGAGGCCAACGACGCGCTCAAGCCCTTCCTGCCGCTCGGCGAGACGCTCGGCCGGCTGTTCACCAACCTGGCCGAGGGCGTGCCCGCCCAGCTCGAGATCGCCTACGAGGGCCAGCTGGCCGAGCACGACACGCGCATCCTCACGCTGGCCGTGTTGAAGGGTGTGTTCTCCAAGGTGCGCGAGGAGGCGGTCACCTACGTGAACGCCCCTCGGTTCGTGGCCGAGCACGGCATCGAGGTCAAAGAGGTGTCGTCGACCACGTCGATGGACTTCTTGAACCTGATCACCGTGAAGGGCGACGGGCACTCGATCGCCGGCGCGTTGTCGGGCCGCCGCGGCGAGCAGCGCCTCGTGTTCATCGACGACCACACCTGCAACGTGCCGCCGGCCGCCCACATGCTCGTGGTGCGCAACGACGACCGGCCCGGCATGATCGGCCTGGTCGGCACGCTGCTCGGCGAGGCCGGCGTGAACATCGCCGACATGGACGTGGGTCGCTACCTGCCCGACGGCGCCCATGTGCAGGCGGGCTCGGCGGTCATGGTCCTGGCCACCGGCGGGCCGGTGCCGACCGACGTGCTGGCGCGCCTGAGGGCCCAGCCCGGCATCCTGTCGGTGCACCCCCTCGCGGCGGGCTGACGCCGCCGGGCGCTACTCCTCGATGCTGATGGCCGCCGTCGGGCACAGGTCGGCCGCCTGGCGGACCTTGTCCTCCAGCTCGGGGGCGGGCTCCTCCTGCAGGATGTACAGGAAGCCGTCGCTGCGCACCTCGAACACTTCGGGGGCCACCTGGGCACAGGCGCCGGTGGAGGCGCACACGTCGAAATCGACCTTCACTCGCATGGGCCGCACCCTAGCGGCGTCCGGGCCACCGGTCGGCACGCGCCCTCAACCCCGGCCGGTGTCGACGGCGGCGAGGATCTCGTCGCCGTAGCGCTCGAGCTTGGCCGGCCCGATGCCGTGACAGCGCGCCAGCTCGGCGAGGGAGCCCGGCGAGCGCCGGGCGATGTCGTCGACCGCTTTGTCGGGCAGCACGACGTACGCCGGCACACCGTCTCGTTTCGCCCGTTCGCGTCGCCAGGTCTTCAGTGCTTCGGTGATGCCGGCGTCGCCGGTGGGCGCGGCCGGAGCGACGGGCACCGCGGCCGCGGCACGCGAGCTGCGCACGACGGTGGGTGGCTGGCCCGGCTCGTCGAGCTCACCGATGAACGGGCTGGGCGATCGTCGGTCGGCCACCACGATGGTGGTCACCGACGAGCGGGTTATGCCGACGTGGAACACGCGGCGTTCCTCCTCGCGATCGTTGGCGAGGCGGTGGGGCAGCAGACCGTCCGACGCGTCGTGCACGACCACGTGCGGCCACTCGCGGCCTTTGACCTTGTGCACGGTGGCCAGGTGGACGCCGTCGTCGCGTCGGTCGGCCCGGGCCCGTTCCAACTCGGTGCGCAGCCAGGCCGGGAACGTGCGGGCGTCGGGGTGGAGGCGGGCGACGGCCACCATGGCGGCGAGGTCGTCGCCGTGGGCCGAGCGGTCGAGGTCTCGGCGCGAACGGTCGAGCGTGTCCATCGCCGCGCCGAGCCCCAGCTGGTCGCGCACGGCCTCGAGCAGGTCGGCGGTGTCCGCCCCGCCGTCTGCCAGTGCCGCCAGGCGCTCCACGTCGGCCGCGAAGCCCTCGACCTTGTCGGTGTCACGCTGCGACGTGAGGCGGCCCGCCAGGCGGCGGATGCCCGCCAGGTCGCGCTGCTCGCCCATCCACTCGACGACACGGGGCGATAGACCGCGGGCCGGGCGCCTGGCGGCATCGCTGACGAGCCCCCCGGCCAGCCGGGTCGGGTCGCCCGCCAGCTGCAACCAGGCGAGCGCGGCCCGCACACCGCTGCGCGTGAGCAACTGGGTGTCGACGGGCGCGGTGGTCGGCACCCCGACGGCGGCCAGGCCGAGCTGCACCGGCAACAGCGTGACGTTCACGCGGGTGAGCACGGCGATGTCGCCCGGCGCGGCGCCACCCGCGACGAGCCGGTGCACCTCGTCGACCGTGGTGGCGGCGGTGTCGGCCGACGGTACGACGCGCAGGTCGGTGTCGGTGGCCTCACGGCCGGGCCGGGCGTGGATCTCCTTGGCGACGCGTCGGCTGTTCCGTGTGAGCAGGTTGGCGGCGGCGGTCACCACGCCGGGCGCGCATCGGTAGTTGATCGTGAGCGCGTGGCTGCCGGCGCCGGGGAACCAGTGCGGGAACCGCACGAGCCAGTCGGGGTCGGCCCCCACGTAGCCGTAGATGGTCTGGTCGTCGTCGCCCACGCCGAAGCAGTCGAAGCGCGGCGCGCTGAGAAGCCGCACGAGCAGCAGGTGGGCGGGGGCCAGGTCCTGGAACTCGTCGACGAGCAGGACGCGACAGGCGCGCTGGGCGGCGTCACGGGCCTCGGGCTCGCGCAGCAGTCGCTCGATGGCGGCGGTGATCTGCTCGTCGTAGTCGACGGCGCCGCGACGGGCGAGCTCCTCGCGGTAGGGCCCGACCACCTCGGCGAAGCCGTCGACGTCGCCGTCGAACGATTCCTCGACGAACACCGGGTCCTGCAGCCCGAGCCGCACCGCGGCCAGCGCTTCGAGCCAGGGCGCGGCCGGATCGGTGCCGGCCTTGCGCGGGAACTTCACCAGCTTCTCGAGGATGCGACGCTGCTCGAGCTCGTCGATGGTGGTGAGCCGGCGGCCGTCGGTGCGAGGCAGGAACGGCCCGCTGCCGTTGGCGATGGCCAGGCCGAGGCTGTTGAGCGTGCGGATGTGGAGCTTGGGCAGGTCGGGGGTGCGCGACCGCATCTCCTCGGCGGCGCGCACGTTGAACGCCACGAGGCACAGCGCGCCCGCAGGCACGCCCCAGTCGTTGAGCAGGTGGCGGGCGCGTTCGGTGAGCACCCGGGTCTTGCCCGACCCGGCCGGGGCGATGATGCGGGCGCCGCCGCCGCCGTGGGCCACCGCGGCCAGCTGGTCGGGCGCCAGCTCGGCCTTCGGTGCGTCCGCCCCGAGCGGACCGACGAGGCCGTGGTCGAGCGCAATCGTGGGTACGACGGCGACGGCGAGTTCGAAGGGCTGCAGCGGTCCGCCGTCGACGAACGCGGGCCGGCCGGCGCGCAGCACGACGTCGGCGGCGACGCCGGCACCGTCGGCCGCGCCGTGGGCCACCGCTCGCTCGGCCGGCCGGAACCGGGCGGCGTCGACGCCATCGATCGCGTCGACGGCATGGTCGCGCAGGAGCAACGCCAGGCGTTCGGCCTCGAACGTGAAGCCGGGCTCGAGCTGCCATGGCGCGCGGGCCAGGCTGGCGCTGGCCGTCACGGCGCGGTCGAGGTCGCCGGTCAGCTCGACCACGAAGCGCCGCCGTGCCGACCAGAATTCGGCCACGGTCGCCACGTCGTCCGGTCCCAGCTGCCCGGCGTCGACGGCGACCACCGGCGCGTCGGCCCACGACGCGGGGACCGGCTGGCCGGGGCGCACCAGGAGCCCCCGCCCGAGCTCGTCGGGCCCGGCCCATGCCTCGGCCGGGCGGGTGAGCACGGGGCCCGTCGGTTCGCGCCGGGCCGGGCGTGGCGGTGGGCCGGCGCTCGGCCGGGCGGGCGCGACGGCACGCCGATCGCCGGCGGCACGACTCGACACCGCGGCGCGCGGGGCGCGAGCCGGCCCCTGGTCGAACCGCTCTTCCGGCGGCGGCGCGTCGGACCAGTCGCCCTCGTCGCCCGGGTCGGGGGGCAGGTCCCAGCCCTCGCCGGTGCTCGACGAGGGCGCCGCGCCAGCCTGTGGGCCGCGTGCGAAGCAGGCGCGCACCTCGGCCACGGTCGGGTGCGTCGACCCACAGTTCCCGCACGCGATGGAGCCCATTGCCCCGTTCCTACCATGGGGCGGCGACCCTGGGGCCGCCGTCTTCGCCATCGCGCTCATGCATCGACCTGGATCGACGCGAGCCGCCGCACCGCGTCGATGGCGTGTTCGCTCATGCCCCCGACGGTACGCAGGGGGTGTGACGGAGTTTCGGGCGCCGGCTCGACTGCCATGCCCCCAACCGTACGGACGCGCTGTGACAGGGTTTCGCGCGCCGTCGCGCTCCCGCTCCGAGGCGCTCAGGCCTCGGGCACCTGCGATGGGTCGAGCTCGCGGTACAGGTCGCGCAGCTGGTCGTTCCACGAGTGGTCTCGCCCATCGACCTCGGGCGTGATCACCGTGCCGTCGCGGAACCAGTCCTCCATGGTGCGGCCCATCTCCTGGCCGCGGCGCGTGTGCACGCACAGGGCTTCGTCGGGGATCTCGGGCGTCAGGTCACGGTGCAGCACCAGCTGCATGATCTCGCCCAGCGTGGGGTCCTTGGGCGCTCCGGCCAGGTAGCCGGCGGCGTGGGCGGCGAACACCATGCGGTCGTACGAGCCGGGTTTGGTGTCGTCGGCCGCTTCGTGACAGGCGCGCACCACGGCGATGGCGTGGGGGTCGCCCATGCCGATGTCCTCGGCCGCCAGCACCTGCAGCCGCCGCCACATCTCGGCCTCGTGGTCGGCGTCGGTGCGCACCAGTTCGATGGCGGCCTTGATCGCCTCGACCCGCCGGCCGCGCCGCACGTGCTTGTGCAGCGCGGAGCGGACCTCGTCGCTCGGCAGGCCGTGGATGGTGGTGCGCCCGGCGAAGGCGTCGTTGGTCCAATGCTGGATGGGACGGTTCCAGCCCGCAGGCTCGGTGGTGCTCATGCGTGTCCTCGAAGGGGAAGGCGGCGGACGACGCCGGCCGTGTACAGGTCCATGTCCGCGCCGGGCGGCAGCTCGACCTCGTTGTAGCGCGCGGTGAGGCCCGCCACCATCTCGTGCACCTCCATCTTCCCGAGCGCGGCGCCCAGGCAGTAGTGGCGGCCGGCGCCGAAGGCGAGCTGCGGCTTCGGGCGCAGCCGGCGCAAGTCGAAAGTATGTGGGTCGGTGAACACGGTCGGGTCCCGGTGCGCAGCGGCGATGCGGACGGTCACGAACTCGCCGGCCTCGATGTCGACGTCGCCGACCCGTGTGGGGGCGAGCGCGGCCTTGATGGTGTGGCGGATGGCGGGCTCGTAGCGGCCGCACTCCTCGATGGCGTCGGCCAAACCCTCGGGCGATGCGTGCACGGCGGTCCAGGCGCCGGGCTGGCGGGCCAGCGTGTACAACGCCAGCGCGGCGGTGTTGGCGGTGTTGTCGACGGATGCCGACAGCAGTTCCTCCAGCAGGTAGAACGCGTCGCCCGGCGCGATGGCGCCGGACGCCTCGGCCGCCACCATGGCCGACGCAAGGTCGTCGGCCGGTGCAGCTGCGCGCGCCGCCAGCAGCGACTGCGTGTAGGCGGCCAGCTCCTCCTTGGCGGCGCGCACGACGGGCACCATCGCCTCCGTGGCGGTGAACACCGACAGCAGCGCCTTCGACAGCCGCACCAGCGCCGGCGCGTCGGCGTCGGGTGCGCCGACCATCCAGCAGAACAGGCGGGCGGGCACCACATCGGCCAGGTCGGCCATCACGTCGAACTCGTCACCCGGCGCGAAGCGACCGAGCATCTCGTCGACGAGGGCCTGCGTACGGGCGCGTAGCTCGGCGATGCGACGGACGCTGAACCAGGGGCTCACGGCGCGCCGGAGCCGCTGGTGGGCCTCGCCCTCGGAGTCGGTGAGCGTGTGTCCGGGTGCGCCCCACAGGTGCTCGATGCCTCGCGAGGCCAGCAGGTGATCGATGCCGGGCGTGAGGGCGGGGTCGTGGAAGGCGGCCTCGCTGGTGGCGTAGTCGATGGTCGACCAGCCGATGGCGTCGCGCACCACGGGCCCCTGGGCGCGCAGCTCGTCGAAGATCGGGTGCGGGTCGGCGGCGAACGCCGGCGCCGCCGTGTCGAGGAAGGGAACGCCGGTCTGCGTCATCACCACCATTCTCGCGACATCGGCCCGCCGGCTCTGCCGCCCGTGGTGACGATCGTGTGAACCGGTGTCGCAGGTCAGTGCTTGTTCGTGAGGGAGAACCCGTGTCCGATGGCGGCCGCTTGGAGCTCGAACAGCTCGTCGCGGGCGGCGACCGCCGGGCCCTGGCGCGGCGACCGTGACGTCGCCGCGCCGGCCCGTCAGTCGCGCACCCGGGCAACGGCCGAGAGCACGGCGCGCAGCGAGGCGGTGACGGTGTTCGGGTGGGTGCCCACGCCCCAGCGCTTGGTGCCCTGGCCGTCGACCGTCTCCACGTAGGCTACCGCGGTGGCGTCGGCGCCCTCGCCGGTGGCGTGCTCGGCGTAGTCGGTCACGTCGAGGGAGACATTCAGTCCGCTGCGCAAGGCGGTGACGAACGCGTCGATGGGGCCGTTGCCCGTGCCGCTGATCGTCACCGGCTCCCCGTCGACCATGAGCTGCGCGGTGATCGTCGTCTGCTCCTCGTCGGTGCGCATCTCGTGACCGCGCAGCGAGAGCGACGGATCGGGCGGCAGGTACTCACGCTCGAACGTGTCCCACATGATGGCCGGGCTGATCTCGGTGCCCGTGTCCTC
>JANPGL010000665.1:0-2799 GCA_031423915.1 Actinomycetes bacterium
GGTGGTGCTCCTCCTCGGTGTCCTGGCCACCGGCCCGGTGGCCGGGGCGGTCGCCGACGGGGTCGCCTCGGTCGACACCGATGCGCTCGAGGCCGCCGAGGCGCTCGGCATGTCGGGTCGGCAGCGCTTCTTCGGCGTCGAAGTGCGGTGCGCGCTGCCCGCCATGATCGCGGGGGTCCGCGCCGCCGTCGTTCGGCTGGTCGTGATGGCCGCGGTGGCCGCCTATCCCGGCCTGGGCGGCCTCGGGCGGTTCATCGTCGACGAACGGCGCGTGGGAGCCATCGCCGGCATGGTGATGGTGGGTGTGCTCGGCCTCGTGGCCGACGTGCTCGGCGCGCTCGTCCAGCGTTGGGTGACCCCGGCCGGGCTGCGAACGCCGGGCCGCCGCCGGCGTTGACCGGCCGGTTCTTCCAATTGTGACCGCGCCGCGCCCACGCACGAGGGGGCGGCCTGTTCGGGAAGCACGGGCCGCCCCAACCGGCCCCGCACGACCGAGCCGCGGCTCCGGTCGCCTCCCGGCCTAGCCTTCGGCGCCATGGCGACGCGACTGGTCATCATCGGCGGCGGGAACATGGGGGCGGCGCTCCTCGATGGTCTCGTGGCCCAGGGGTGGGCCACCCCGGAGGAGCTGGCGGTGGTCGAGGTGCTGGCCGCCCGGCGCGACGAACTGGCCGCCCGGCACCGGGGTCTGGTCGTCTCGGCCGACCCGGTGGCCGCCGACGGCGCGGTGATCGCGGTGAAGCCGCACGACGCGGCCGACGCCGTGACGGCCGCCGTGGCGGTCGGTTGCGGCCGGGTGCTGTCGATCGCTGCCGGGGTCACGACGGCTGCTCTCGAGGCGGCCGCTCCGGGCCGTGGCCTGCCGGTGGTGCGCGCCATGCCGAACACGCCGGCGTTGGTGGGTGCGGGGGCGGCCGCCATCGCACCGGGGGCGCATGCCGGCGACGACGACCTGGCGTGGGCCGAGGGCATCCTTCGCGCGGTCGGGACGGTCGAGCGGGTGCCCGAGCACCTGCTCGACGCCGTGACGGGGCTGTCGGGTTCGGGCCCGGCCTACGTGTTCCTCCTGGCCGAGGCGCTGGTCGAGGGTGGCGTGCTCGTCGGCTTGCCGCGGGCCACGAGCCGTGCTCTCGTGACCCAGTTGCTCGTCGGCTCGGCCAAGCTGCTGGCCGATAGCGGGGAGTTGCCCGAGGTGCTGCGCGGCAACGTCACGTCGCCGGGGGGTACGACGGCTGCGGGGTTGCGGGCGCTCGAATCGGCGGGCTTCCGGTCCGCCGTCCTCGATGCCGTCGTCGCCGCCACGGAGCGTGCTCGCGACCTCGGGCGGGCGTGACCGAATGGCGACTGCGGGCAAGAATTTACGGGTTCACCCTTGTCGGGGGTGTGACGCCTGACCTACTGTCGTTCTCGAGCGAGCGGTGCGAAAGTGCCGGGTGCTCATCGCAGAATCGCAGCGCCCGCCTCGGCGGGCTGCGCCAACAGGGCTGGTGCCGCCGGGGGGTCGGCACCAGCCCTGTTCGTTTCTGCCGGCACCGCGGGCCCCGGGCCGAACGGGCCCCGGGGCCGCGGCTGCCAGGTCGGCCGCGCTCGGCCAGGGACCCGCCACCCGGGGCCGTTAGCGTGGTGCGGTGCGCTACCGCTGCGTCAGCTTCCTGTCGGACTTCGGGCACGCCGACGAGTTCGTCGGCGTCGTCCATGCTGTGCTCGCCGACCTGGCACCCGAGGTGCGGGTCGTCGACCTCGTGCACGGCGTGCCGCCGCACGACGTTCGCGCCGGTGCGCTGGCCCTGGCCCGGTGCACGCCGTACGTGCCGGCCGGCGTCGTGATGGCCGTCGTCGACCCGGGGGTCGGCACCGACCGTCGGGCGGTGGCCATCGAGGTGGCGGGAGGAGACGGCGTGTTCCTCGGTCCCGACAACGGCCTGCTGGCGCCGGCCGTGGCGCTGGCGGGCGGCGCGGAGCGGGCGGTCGTGCTGTCGAACCCGGCGTACCACCTGCAGACGCCCAGCCCCACGTTCGCCGCGCGCGACGTGTTCGCCCCGGTGGCGGCCCACCTGTGCAACGGCGTCGACCTCGGCGAGCTGGGTGAGCTGATCGATCCCTCGCTGCTGCTGCCGGGCATCCTGCCGCTCGTTCGGATCGAGGGCGACGAGATCGTGGCCGAGGTCCTGTGGGTGGACCGCTACGGCAACGCGCAGCTCAACGTGGAGTCGTCGGACCTCGACGGCTGGGGCGAGGCGGTCACCCTTCGTTTCGGCGACGACGTCCGCACCGGGCACCGGTCCGAGAGCTTCGACGGCATCGGTGCGCGTGTCGGCCTGGTCGTCGACGGGTCGGGCCTCGTCGCCGTGGCCTTGGCCCGGCGGTCGGCCGCCGACGAGCTCGGCCTGGGAACCGGCACCGAGGTCCGCCTGGGCCGGCTCGTCGACGGGCCCGCCGATGGCGCGACCACGTCGGTCTCGTTGCGGCCGCGTCGCTAGGCTCGCGCTCATGCGCCCGGCTACCACCCTCACGCTCGCCCTGCTCCTCGGGGCGATCCTCGTGGCGGGGGTCCTGGCGCTCTTCATCCAGGCCCGTTGATCGGGGGGTCATTGAACCTGGCCAGCTTCATCGAACCGCATCCCGACGACGCGCCTGCCCTGCTGGTGCGCGGCGAACCGACCACCTACGGCCAGCTGCGCGCCCTGGTGTCCGGTGCCCGGGGCGGCCTCGCCGCTCGCGGCGTTTCACCCGGGGACCGAGTCGCCATCATGTGCGGCAACACGCGTCACTTCGTGGTCGGCTACCTGGCGGCCATCG
>JANPGL010000666.1:0-4526 GCA_031423915.1 Actinomycetes bacterium
TCACCGCGATGTCGGGCGGGAAGCTGACCGTGACGTCGACCGGCAGCAGGCTCATGGTCGGCGGCGCCACCGTCGTTCGGGCCGGTATGTCACGGCATCGGGTCCAGGTGTATGTGATCGATCGCGACCTCACGGAGACGCACGGGTGACGGCCGCCGATTCGCTCGAACCCGCAATCGTGACGCACGGGGCCGGGAAATCGTTCGGTGGCGACTCGATCTTGCGCGACCTCGACCTCGTGATCGAACGGGGCACCATCGTCGGTGTGATCGGTCCGAGCGGATGCGGCAAGACGACCATGATCCGGATGTTGACGGGCATCTCGCCGGCCACCAGCGGCGAGGTTCGCGTGCTTGGCGCCGACCCGGCGTCGTTCGACTCCCGCACCCGTACCCGCATCGGCTACATGCCGCAGATCCCCGTGCTCTACCCCCATCTCTCGCTGTGGGCGAACCTCAACTTCATGGCCTCGCTGTACGGCGTACCCTTGCGGCATCGACGGCGCCGGTTGCGCGAGCTCCAGGAATTCGTCGCGCTCGGCGACGACCGGGGCAAACGGCTCGCCGACTGCTCGGGAGGTATGCAGCGCCGGCTCACGTTGGCGGCCACGCTCGTGCACGGGCCCGAGCTGCTGTTCCTTGACGAACCGACCGCCGGCATAGACCCGCTGCTGCGTGACCGCTTCTGGGAGCGGTTCCGGTTGCTCCGAGACGAGGGGCGCACAATCGTGGTGTCGACGCAGTACGTCGGTGAGTCGACCATGTGCGACGTGGTCGCCGTCATCGTCGAGGGCCGCCTGCTCACCGTGGCGGCCCCTGAGCAGCTGCGCCGGTCCGCCTTCGGCGGCGACGTGGTCCACGTCACGCCGGAGAGGGGCTGGATGACCGTCGCCGAGTTGCAGGCCGTGGCCGAGCTGCCCTACGTCGCCTCGGCGACACGTGACGACGATCGGATTCGCATCGTGCTGCGCAGCATTGACGACGTAGGCCAGCTCGCCGCCCACTTCCAGGACGTCGACGTGGCGATCGGGATGATCGACACGGTGCCGCCGACGTTCGACGAGGTGTTCGTCACCCTCATGCGGCATGCCGAGAGCCGGGCAGCGGCGGTCGTGGCGTGAAGTCGTCCCCGATGCGCCGAGTGCTCCAGATCGCCGCATTCGTGCGGAAGGAGACGACCGACGTAGCACACCAGCCGCGACTGCTGGCGACGCTGGTGATCGCGCCGTTCCTGATCCTGCTCGCCTTCGGCCTCGGGTATCGCAAGACAGCGTCGCCGTACCACGCCTGGTTCGTCGCGCCCGATGGCAGTGTGTTCCTTGACCGCGTGCTCGCCGACGCCGACCAGCTCGGCCGCTACATCACGATCTCGGGCACCGGAACCGACAGCGCGACGGCGCGGCGCCTGCTTGCGCAGGGCAAGGTCGACGTCGTCGTCGAGTTTCCCGACAAGCCCCTCGAGACGATTCTCGGTGGCCACCAGGCACCCATTGCCGTCCTACACAACCGGATCGACCCGATCGAGCTGACAGCGATCGACTTCGCTTCACGGCTGGCGGTCGATGAGGTGAACGCCCAGATCCTCTCGGGCATCGTCACCGCCGGCCAGGACGTGGCGCAGCCGCTGCGCCAGCCGTTCGCCACCGCCACCCAGTTGCTGGACGCCGCCAGTCAGGCCGTCGGCTTGGGCGATTCAGCCACGGCCCAGCAGAACCTCGACGAGCTGTCGACCAGGATGGGACAGGTCGAGGCGGGTATCACCGCCAGCAGTGCTCTGCTCGAGCAGTTCGGGCGCCAGGCGGGTGCCGGTACCGTGGCCGACGGGGCGACCGCTGTCATTGGCGACGTGGCCGACGTGCAGCGGCGGCTCGGCGACGTACGCCGAGCCGCCGTGAGTGGCGACCCCGCCGAGAGTCGGCGCCAGATGGACCAGCTCCACCAGGCGCTACAGGCGGCCGACACGAGCTTCGCCCACTTCACCAGCGTGGAAGCCGAAGTCCTCGTGCGCCCGTTCGTGAGCCAGGTCACCTCGATCACACCGACGCGTGGGGTGGTGAGCGACTTCTACGCGCCGGCGGCGGTGATGCTGCTGGTGCAGCAGTTCGGTGTGGCGTTCGGATCTCTGAGCTTCGTGCGCGAGCGGGAGCTCGGCATTCTCGAGGTGTTCCGCGCCGCGCCGCTCGGCCCAACCGAGACGGTGGTGGGCAAGTACGTCGGCTACACGCTGGTGGGAGGGGGCGTAGGCGCCGCCCTCATGGCGTTGGTGGTGCTCGTGCTGCAGACCCCTATGGCAGGCCACTGGATTGATGCGGTCCTCGCCTTGCTCCTCACCCTGCTGGCGTCGATCGGTCTTGGGCTGGCCATCTCGCTCGCGTCACCGAACGACACCCAGGCCGTGCAGTTCACGATGATCACGCTACTGGCCAGCCTGTTCTTCAGCGGCTTCTTCCTCGCGGTTGAACAGCTCACGTATCCGGCGCGGGCCCTGTCGTGGTTGCTGCCATCTACCTTCGGCAACCGGTTGCTGCGCGACACCATGCTTCGAGGCCTTCGACTGGACCGTGGCACCCTGATCGCCCTCGGCGGCTACGCCGCGGTCGCGTTCGCCGTCACGTGGTGGGGTACCCGACGGCGCTTGGCCGGCGACCGGTGATCGGCCGGGCCCTGGCCGCACGGGTGCTGATGGGTGTCGCCGCTGGCGGCCTCGTGATCGCCGTCGTGGTGGTCCCCATCGCGTGGACGTTCGTCGGCCAGACCGAGCGCACGGCCCGACACAGCCTCGACCTCACCACCGACGCCGTGTCGTCAGTGTCCGATACCATCGACGTCGCCCGAACGATGCTCGACACCATCGCTGACGCGCTTACCACGGTCGACACGACGCTCGGCCAGGTCAATAGTTCGTTCGATACGATGCAATCCTTGCTGCAGACGGTGTCCGGCTTCGCCGGAGAGCCGCTCCCGGCAGCGATCGAATCCGTCACGAGCGCACTACCCGGCCTGGCCGACGTGGGCGACGCCGTCGACCGCTCTTTGCGCACGCTCGCCCGCCTGCCGCTCGGCATCAGCTACGACCCGTCGGTGCCGTTCGGGGATTCGGTGCGCCGGCTCGGCACCAGCCTCACCGGGCTACCCGAACAGCTACGTGGGCTATCAGCGACCCTGGCTCAGGCGTCGGACTCGACCACCGGCTTGCGCGCCGACCTCGGCGCACTACGACGCGACCTGGCCGCCACGAACACCCAATTGACCCAGGCCCGATCGCTGCTCAACCGCTACGCCGCCACCGCCCACGATGCGCGCGACCTGGCCGTGCAAACGCGCGCCGACGTACGGATCCAGGCCCGCAACGGTCGGATCCTCGTCGCAGCCGCCGGCCTCGGATTCATCGCAATGCAGCTGGTCCCACTCGTCGTGGCCCTGGCCTGGTGGCGTCGACCGCCGCACGGAACCTCGGCCGACGGGCCCTCGGTTGTGTGACCGCCCGCCGGACGCCATCACAACCATCACGACACGGCACCGCTCCATCGGACCACCAGCCGTGACGTCGGCGGCGGCGGTCGTTGGACCGTTGATCGCAGCGCTCCCGCTGCGCGCACCGGTCAGGGATCGTCTGGTGCGAGGCGGTCAGGTCTTGGCTGGACCCAGTTGCTCGCCGTGCCCGGTGATGAGGTCTACACGGTACGTGGCGGCAAGTGCCGGGTCGCCAGCTGCGTCGTAGGGTGTGGCTTGCTCGACCAGCAACCCAGCGGCGGCGCCGTCGTAGTCGAGGATGCCGATGCAGTTCGCGAACACCGGGCCCTGGTCGATCTTCCAACGCACCCTGGTGCGCGTGCGACCGATCGCTCGCCGAAGGACCCGGCCCAGGCCGTGGGCGACACGAGACATGAAGAACCGCATCAGCACTCGCTCGTGCGGTCGGAGCGCGTTGCGGATCGGGGAGTTGACGAGTTGGAAGACCCGGGCGCCGGTCTCGTCCTCGATGGGAAAGTGGATTTCAGCCGAGTAGCTGAAGTGGATGTCACCGGAGAGCACGGCGATGCTGCGCAGCGGCGTGGCGCGGTGTGTATACGCGAGCTCAGCGAGGAGATCGACGAGGTCATCGAACGACCGCACGAATGCGGGCCAGTCCTCCAGGTCGGCTTTGCGGCGCATCCACTCTCCGAACCGGGCAGGTAGTTTGCCCCATGCACCGTCGGTCAGTGCTTCGTTCCACACCTGCAGGTCGTGGATGCCGCCTGGGGTGAAGACCGGTAGGGATGAACCGATCAGAAGGTGGTCGATCTCCGCGCGACACGTGTCGACGATCCATTGCCACTCGCTCTCGTCGATGATGCGACGGCTGCCCGGTGTGAGCGTGCGGCTGTTCCGGGCATCGACGATGACGAGCCGTACGTTGCCGATTTCTCGGACGAAACTGAACCGGTAGCGGTCCGTTCCCCCGGTGAACTCCTCGGTCGACGATGCCCAGTCGTGCAACACGCGTTCGCCGTCAACGGCATCGGTAAGCGCATCGAGGATCCCCTC
>JANPGL010000667.1:0-23371 GCA_031423915.1 Actinomycetes bacterium
CCTCGGGCGGCGCGGGCCGGACGATGATCACGTCGCCCCGGACGATCGACGGTTCCATCGAGTGGCCCGTGATGACGGTGGGCTGCCAGCCGCCGAGACGGGGCAGCGTCGTGAGGGCGAGGATCCACAGCAGGCCGCCGAGCACGGCGAACGACAACGCCCGCACCACGAGCCGCGCGGGATCCAGGCGCGTCCCGTCGCCTGGCGCACTCGGGTCGAGGTGGTCGCCCTGGTCGACCTGGTCGAGCAGGTCGACGTGATCGCCGAGCGGCGGCTCCGGGTCGATCGGCGACGGGTCGGGCGCCGGTGATCCCGTCGGGGCGGGCCACCCGTCGAGTAGCCGGGTGGCGTCGCTCGGCGTGGTTCGGACCGGTCGGGTCGGTGGCGCCGTCGACGTGTCCATCACCGTGGCTGCTACGGCCGATGTCGATGCCGATGTCGTCGTGGGCCTCCGACCCACGGGGCGGGCCACGCGCGCGTCCCTGCCGAGCGCGGGCAGCACGCACCAGCGCGGTTCGGGCAACCCGGCGAACGGGGGGGCCGGGGGGGCCGGAAGCTCGCCCATCGCGGGCAGCCGGGCGGCCGGCGGGAGGGGCACCACGCTGACGGGCAGCGGCCGGTCGGGCACTGCGAGGGCTTGCTGCCGAGCGCCGAGGGGCGGAGGGAGGGCGCGGGGGTCGATCGTCCCCGGGGCCCTGGTCTTCACCCGCATCGGATCGGCGCCGACGCCCGGAATTCAAGGAATCGGCAGGAACGCGGCCGCGGGGTTCGGTCGTCAGGGTCGCGTCCGACGAGAATCCGTGACCCAGACCTCCGCCCCCAACGAGCTCGAGCGGCCGCGCCGTCGCACGGGTGTCGGCTTGGTGGCCGTGCTCGGCGTGCTCGTCGCCTCGACGATGGTGTGGAAGGCCTCGACGGCGGCGTTCACCGCCAGCACCTCGAACGGTGTCAACACGTTCTCGACCGGCACCGTGGCGCTGACGGACAGCGACTCGAGCATCGCGATGTTCACGGCCCCCCCGTTCATCGCTCCGGGCGACTCGGGCAGCGCCTGCATCCGGGTGACCTACAACGGCAGCTTGGCTTCCGATGTCCACGTGTACACCAGCGGGCTCTCCGACCTCGCCGGCCTGGGTGCCCAGATCACGATGACGATCGAGGAGGGCGCCACGTCGCCCGCCAACGCCACCGGCACGTTCTCGTGCACGAACTTCACCCCCAGCGGTGCCGCCATCGGGTCGGGCACGCTCGCCGCGCTGGGCGGCACGAACACGACGTTCCTGACGGGTTTCGGGACGTGGGCGCCGACCGGGTCGGCCCAGACGAAGGACTACCGGTTCAGCTGGACGTTCGCCTCGGCCGCGCCGGACTCGGTCCAGAACGCCTCGGTCTCGATCGGGTTCGTCTGGGAAGCCCGTAGCAACTGACGTCGCTCAGACGCCGCCGGTCGCGTCGATCGCGTCGGGCCCGCGCCGATCGCCGGGATTGATGTCCTCCAGTTCCTGGTGGGCGGTCTCGGGGTAGGTGCGCAGGACGAGTGCCGCCACCACGAGCGCGCCGAGAGCCAGCGTGCCCATCACGGTGGCGTAGCTGGCGGAGTCGAGCCACGCCCCGGCCACCAGCAGGCCGATGGCCCCGCCGCCCAACGCCGCCGCGGTGACCATGCCGCCGCCGAGCCCGCGGTTGCCCGTCGGGAACAGCTCGGTTCGGTACACGGCGAGCGCGGGGTACGACAACCCGCCGAGCACCGAGCCGATGATGCTCACGATCCACAGCGTCGGCCCGCTCGTGGCGTACGACACGACGACCAGTGCGGTGGCGCCGAGCAGGCACACGACGGCAAGGTTGCGGCGCCCGCGCAGGTCGGCCAGCTTTCCGCCCACGAGCAGCCCCAGCCCACCCGGGGTCTGGGTGCCGAGGGTGTAGGCGCTGATGAGCGTGTTCGAGAACCCGCGGGTGTTCTCGAGGTAGCGGTTCTGGAACACCGATGCCGGCGCCACGAACAGGTTCCCGAACGCCGCGGCCGTCACCAGGATCCAGAAGCGGCGGCCCCGGATGCGCGGGGGCGGCTCGCCTCGGTGCAGTTCGAAGCGGTGCGTCTCGGGCAGCCGCCGCCACAGGTCGCGGGCCACCACCAGCAGGAGCAGCGGCATCAGGTACAGCAGCCGCCAGGCCCGCACGCCCAGGTCGGCGAGCGGCAGGGTCATGACGCACAGCCCGGCGCCCAGGCCCGCAGCCATGGCCAGCACGCTCAGGGCGTAGGCCCGGCTGTTGCGCGGCACCTCCTCGGCCGCGACCACGGCGATGAGCAGGTCGAGGCTGAGGGCCAGCGGGCGGGCCACCGCCTGGGTGAGGGTGAGCAGCACGAAGTTGGGGGCCACGGCACCGAGCGCGGCGGCGATCGGGGCGGCGACGGCGGCGAACACCATCACCCGGCGACGGCCGACGCGGTCGCCGAGGTACCAGATGGGCAAGGCGAGCACGATGCCCAATCGCACGACCGTGGCGGCGACGCCCTGCCCGCCGGAACCGATGCCGAACTCGTCGGTGGCCCGGTGCACGGTCTGGGTGAACAGCGTGTTGATGAAGCCGGCGAGCACCGAGCCTCCCGCCAGGAGGCCGAGGACCAGGGCCTGGCGCTCGTCGAGCCGGTCGGGCGGCGACCACCAGGGCAGGCGGCCCGGGCCGGGCGGCCGTCGACGCAGCGTGCGACGCACGAACGGCGCGAACAGCCACTGGAACCAGGGCAGGACGAACCGGTAGTCGATCGTCTCGCGCACGACGGCGTCGTCGGCCTCGACGACGCGCTCGTAGCGCACGAACGGCCCGTGCTCCTGCACGAAGCGCCCGCCGCCGGTCGACCGCTCGGCGACGATGTCGGACCGGGGCTCCGCCGCGCGGTCGGCTTCGGGCGTACCCGCCGGCCAGCTGCTCCGGACCTTGGGCACCCCGACGAGTGTACCGAGTCGTGCCATGCTGGGACCGATGCAACGCCTGGCCCTGCGCACCACCGCTCCGCTCTCGGGCGAGATCACGGTGGGCGGCGCGAAGAACTCGGTCCTCAAGCTCATGGCCGCCGCCCTGCTGGCGCCGGGGCACTACGAGCTGACCAACGTCCCCGACATCACCGACGTCCCCGTGATGGCGAACCTGCTCGAGGCCATGGGGGTGCGCGCGTCCCGGCCCGAGACCGACCTGGTGGTCCTCGACGTGCCCGACGAGCTCCGACCCGAGGCGCCCTACGAGCTGGCGGAGCAGATCCGGGCGTCGATCAACGTGCTCGGCCCGCTGCTGGCCCGGTGCGGGCGGGCGCGCGTCGCCATGCCGGGCGGCGACAACTTCGGCACCCGCCCGATCGACATGCACGTCGCCGGGCTGCAGGCCATGGGGGCCACGTTCGAGCTGCGCCACGGCGACCTCGATGCCGTGGCGCCGTCGGGCCTGTTCGGCGCCGAGATCACGCTCGAGTTCCCGAGCGTGGGCGCCACCGAGAACATCCTCATGGCGGCCGTCGGCGCCAAGGGCACCACCGTGCTCGAGAACGCCGCCCGCGAGCCCGAGATCGTCGACCTCTGCCGGTTCCTGCAGGCGATGGGCGCCGAGATGCATGGCGTCGGCTCGCCGACCGTCACCGTGCACGGCGTGCCGGTCGACGACCTCCGGCCGGTCAGCCACCGCGTGGTGCCCGACCGCATCGAGGCGGCGACGTACCTGTGCGCCGTCGGCGTGTCGGGTGGCGAGATCCTGTTGCGCGGCGCGGTGCCCGGCCACATGGAGATGCTGCTGCGCAAGCTGGCCGAGATGGGCATGACCATCACCGACACGGGCGACGGGCTGCTGGCCATCGCGCCCGAGCGGCTCCGTTCGATCGATGTGGCGACGCTGCCGTACCCGGGCGTGGCCACCGATGCCAAGCCGGTCCTCACCGCCATGCTGTCGGTGGCCGACGGGGTCGGCATCCTCACCGAGAACCTCTTCGCCGGCCGCTTCCGCTACGTGGCCGAGCTGCAGCGGCTCGGCGCCGACATCCGGACCGACGCCCATCACGCCGTGGTGCGGGGGGTGCCGCGCTTGTCGGGTGCTCCGGTGCGGGCCCACGACATCCGAGCCGGCGCCTCGCTCGTGGTCGCCGCGCTGGCTGCCGAGGGCACCACGGTCATCAGCGACGCGCACCACCTGGCCCGGGGCTACCCCGACATGGTCGCCAAGCTGCAGGCGCTCGGCGTCCACGTCGACGCCGACTGAGCACGACCTCGGTCAGGGCGAGACGTACGTCGGTTTCGACGGGGGCGGGTCGGCCGCCTCCGGCAACGTCGTCGTGGTGGTGGCGCACGCACACGTGGGTCTCGGGGGTGGTGGTCCGACGAGCCCGACGTCGTACGAGTGGGCGTTGTCGCCAGGGTTGCCCGTGGTGAGCGACAACATCACCGCGTTGTCCGAACGGGCTGCGTCGTTGTCGAGCTCGGCGTTGCCGCCCTGGCCGACCGGTGACGGCCGGTAGCCGGGCTGCAGCGCGAGCTGACCGAGGTCGACCCACACCTCGTACGCCGTGCGGGGCGTGACGCCGCGGAAGGTGTACTGGCCGAGGCCGTCAGTGGTGGTCGTCGCCACGACCGTGCCGTTGGCCGCCCGGAGCTCGACCTTCACGTTGGCGAGGCCGAACTCGCCGACGTCCTGCACGCCGTCGTCGTCGACGTCGACCCAGACGCGGTCGCCGATCTCGATGGGGGCCTGGTCGCACAGCGCCACCAGGTCGCCCAGCGAGTTGGTCTTGCCGAACGTGTCGGTGAGGTTCGGCGTGTCGTTCTGGTACAGCGAGAGCGCGCGGCTGATGTGCCCGGTCGACAGGTCGTGCCAGGTGATGCCGTGCGTCCAGTAGTTCGTGAGGGCGGTGGAGGCCACGGTGGGGAACCCGGGGACGGCCACGACCGCACCGCGGGACGTCTCGAAGTGGGCGCGAGCGCCGGTGCCCTGCACCGCCGAGAACGGCATGCCGTCGTTGAAGAAGTACTCGTTCGCCGACGTGGGCGACAGGGTCGGCTGCACCGACCAGGCGGAACCGACTCGGGTGGCCAGGAGCATGTCGCCCGACGACATCTCGTCGATCACGCGGTCACCGGTGCGGGTGCGCAGGCCGACGACGAGGTCGCCGGCGGCAGCCCCGGCGCCCTCGGTGAACGTCAGGTCGGTCAGCACGGCCTGGTTCGAGTAGGCGGCGGGATCGGACGTCCACGGCCGCCAGTGGTTGTCGGGACTGTGGGCGCCGCCCCAGTAGTTCAGCTCGCCGCGCTGGTAGTCGAGCGGGATCTCGAGCACGGGCGCCGTCGACCAGGCACCGCCGACGTAGGCGTACACGTAGGCCCGCACGCCGCTGGCGTCCTGCGTGCTCTGGGCCGAGCAGGTGAGGCCGAGATACACGGTGTCGTTCCACGTCGTGAGCGCGAACGGGACGACGTCGACCGCGGCGCACCCGCGGGCCGCTCCGGGCAGGTCGAGCGGTGCGTCGATGGGCGTGACCGTCGGGCTGGCGGCGTCCAGATCGGTGACGCGGTAGAGACGCCGGGAGGCGAGACCGACGACGTAGAGCGCGTCGCCGGACGGGTCGGTGAGATCGGGCACCAGGGTCATGCCGCCGAGGCCGTAGTGCGTGGCGTCGTCGAAGTTCGCGGGCGCCCCGCTGGCGTCGAGCGCCGGCGCGCCACCGGCGGCGGCGGGCAGCTTGAACGCCAGCCGGGACGCCGTGCCCGAGCCGTCGGCCGCCACGGGCACCGCGTACACCGCGGAGGGACCGCCCGGGCCGAGCGGCGAGCCGGACTTGAGGTAGGCGTCGGCGTAGAGCGTCCGGGTGGCCGGCCGCCACGCCAGGCCGCTGACCGCCCCGATCTCGTCGGCGCGTGTCGCCACCGGATGGCCCGCGGTGCCGCCGCTGGCGTCACGGAAGCCCGTGGCGTACTCGGCGGACGGGTTCGGGGCGGTGTCGGCCACCGACGCGTCCCAGCCCGAGAGCCACTTCTGCGACATGATCACCGGGCTGACGCTGGCGGCCTTGCGCTGGCAGCTGACCGCCAGGTCGGGGTTGTCCTGGCAGTAGTGCGCGGGGATCTGCACGGCCAGGTCGATGCCTTCGTCGCACATGCCGACGAACTGGACGGCTCCGCCCGTCGTCGTGAGGCTGCCCGGTCGGTAGCCCGCCGGCAGCCCGGAGAACTCGACGCGCAGGTCGCGGCTCGCCGACGACACGATGTTCATCTTCCAGGTGCCGTCGACCGCCGACGTGGCGACGCCGACCGCGTTGCCGATCGAGTCGTAGGCCCGCACGGTGACGTTGCCGACCCCGCGGTCGGCCGCCGACCCGTTGCCACCGGCGTCGAGCCGGCCGTTGGCGTCGTGGTCCTCGAAGACGGTGCCGGACAGGTTGCCGTAGGCGATGCAGTACGGGCTGATGGTCGTCGGCGCGGCCGGCAACGTCGTCGGTCCGGTCGGCGGGGCGGTGGTGGTGGTGCCGCCGTTCGACGTGGTGGTCGGGGTGGTGGGTACGCCACCGGGCGGCAGGCACGGCGGGTTGGCCGAGTAGGGGTGGAGCTCGGTGGAGATGGCGCCCGTACCCATCGTGGCGCTGGCGGCGATGACGCCGCCGTTGAGCGCGGCACCGCCGGTGAGCGCCACGGTGGCGTAGGGCGCGAGCACGGTGCCCTCCCACGCCAGGCCGGGACCGATCTGGACCGATGCGGCGTCGGGGAAGTTCCACAGCAGGTGGGTGCGGTACGCCACGGCGATCGGCTCGCTCGACGGGTAGCCGTACTGGGCGTAGCCGGTGCCGTTCCAGAACGCCATCGAGGCGAGGCCCGCCTGGTCGGTGCTGTAGGCGGCGCCCGTGACGTTGACGAGCATCGTCGAGGCGTTGGGCGCGTTCACCCGGATCTGCTGGGCCCGCTGCAGGTCGGTGGCCTGCAGCGTCCACACGTTGAGCGTCGGGTCGGTGCCGGTGAGGGTGAGCGTGCGCGGTGCCGTGCCGGTGAACGCCATGGTGCCGTTGGGGGCGACGGCAGCCCAGTCGGCGGCGCCGGTGTAGAGGTCGGCGAACGTGTTCGCCACATACGCGGCGCGGGCCCGGGTGACGACACCCTGAGGCGTCGACACGGAACCGGTGAGCGAGGTCCCGTAGGTCACCGAGCCGCTCGACACGTGGGTGTTCGAGACGGTGAGCGCCCCGTCGGCCGCCAGGTCGACGCGCGCCGACGAGGCCGAGATGTCCGAGCCGACCCCGAAGCTGGTGAGCGACACGTCGCCTCCGGCCGCCACACGGCCGCCGATGCCGGAGTTGGCGAGGGTGACGTTGCCGCGGACGAACAGGTTGTAGTCGGCGGCGATCCCGAGGCTGCCGCCACAGGTGGTGCCGCTGCCGCCTCCGGCACAGTTGGGCGGGATCGTCACGTTCGTCTGGCGGAACTGGTTCACCCCGCCGAGGTTCTCGGCCGACCCCCACCGGGGGATCGACAGGACCTTCAGGTACAGGGTGTCGCTGATCGACGGGGGCAGGTCGTAGGTGCCGCCGAACTGGAAGTTGTCGGCCGCAGAGAAGTCGGCTCTGGCGATCTCCTGCCACTCGCCCGACACGAGGGCCTGCACGCGGACGTCGTGGTTGATGCGGGAGTCGGTCTGGCTCGTCTGCCAGGCGACTGCCGTCCACCGCACGACGGGCCCGTTGGCACCGCAGGTGGCGCTGACCGTGATCTCGGGGTGGTGGGCGTCGGCGGACCGCACCAGCACGGCGAGCGAGCCGACGAGGAGCGCGACGGCGATGCCGAGCCGGCCGGCCCTACGCCTCGTGATCCACGTCGCCCGCATCTACCCGTTCCTCCGATGCCGGTCCACGAAGGCATCATCGTGAGACCCATCGATGGCGGTAGCGGATGTAGCCAAGCGAGAGGGGAACTTGAGCCGGCACCCGCGGCCGCCGCCGCCTGAAAGGGGCGGACGCGCGCCGCGTCGCCCTCCGGTCACTGTATGGACCACCCCGTGGGCACGCGGCGGGCGTGACCAGAATGGCGCTTCCGAGGCGGGCGCTGACCGTGTCAGTTTTCGGCACGCGTTCCGGTGGATGCGCAGCGTGGTGGGGGCCCGTTACGGCTCCGGCGGCGGTGGGCCCGAGGCTTTGGCCCGCCGGTTCGCCACCCGAAGCAGGAGCACCACGGCGGCGATCGGGACGAGGACCATCAGCAGCTCGTCCCATCCTCCCTGGTGCGCCAGCAGCATCCTTCGTCGACCTCCGGTCGGCCCCGCGGAGCGGGAACATCCCGAGGCTAACGGGCGTTGCACCACTCGCCACGGTCGTGCCGGCGGCGTCCCCGCATGGCGCGGAGGCCCGTCCGGCCACCAGAATGCGCCCCCGTAGTCCGCAACCCCCACAGGAGAACCTCCGTGCGAGCCCAGGTCGAGCAGACCATCGAGGTCATCCGGCCGGCCCTCCAGGCCGACGGCGGCGACATCATCCTGCGTGAGGTCGACGAGGTGACCGGGGTGGTCAGCGTGACCCTCACCGGCGCGTGCGGCACCTGCCCGGCGTCGACCCAGACGCTCAAGGCCGGCATCGAGCGCATCATGCGGGACCGCGTCGAGGGCGTCACCGAGGTCGTGAACGTCTGACGGTGCCGGGCTCGTGGGAGTGGCCCGGCGGGCCACTCCTGGGCCAAGGTAAGGGGCCATGAACCAACGCAGCCGCGACCCCGAGGTGCTGCTCGGCCAGGCCCGTGGCGGCGATCGCGCCGCTCTCGCCCGCCTCCTGTCGATGATCGAGCGCGGCGGCGACGACGCCCGTGTCGTCTCGCGGCTCACCTACCCGCTCGGCGGGGGTGCCTACACCGTGGGCCTCACCGGAGCGCCGGGGGCCGGCAAGTCGACGCTCACCAGCGCCCTCATCGGGCACCTGCGTTCACTCGAGCTCGAGGTGGCCGTCCTCGCCATCGATCCGACGTCGCCCTTCTCCGGGGGTGCGATCCTGGGCGACCGGGTGCGCATGCAGGACCACGCCACCGACCCGGGCGTGTTCATCCGGTCGATGGCGACGCGCGGGCACCTGGGCGGCCTGTCGCTCGCCGCGCCCGAGGCGATTCGACTGCTCGATGCCGTGGGCCGGCGCACCGTGCTCGTCGAGACCGTCGGCGTGGGCCAGGTCGAGGTCGAGATCGCCGGCAAGGCCGACACCACCGTGGTGGTCGTGAACCCTGGCTGGGGCGACAGCGTGCAGGCGAACAAGGCCGGCCTCATGGAGATCGCCGACGTCTTCGTCGTCAACAAGGCCGACCGCAAGGGCGTCGAGGAGACCCGGCGCGATCTCGAGCTGATGCTCGACCTGAGCGATCTCACCGAGCTCGGTGACTGGCGGCCGCCGATCGTCGACACGATCGCCATGGAGGGCAAGGGCGTGGCCGACCTGTGGGATGCCGTCACCCGCCACCGTGCCCACATCGAGGGGAACGGTTGGCTGCAGCGTCGGCGCGACCGCCGCCTGCGCGACGAGCTGCGCGAGATCGTGGCCCGCCGGCTCGAGCTGAAAGCCCGAGACATCTGCACCGGTGAGCGGTGGGACGAGTTGGGCCGGGAGGTCCTCGCCCACACCACCGACCCGTGGACCGCGGCCGACGAGATGCTCCGCGGCGTCGGGGCGTGACGGTAGGGGCGTGACGGTCGGGGCCCGACTCACGCCGGACGTGCCCGACGGGCGTCGACCAGAGCCCGGCCGATGATGGCCACCAACACGATCCCACCGCCGATGAGCGTCGTCGTCCGGGGCCGCTCGCCCAGGAAGGCGATGCCCCACACGGGCACCAGCACCATCTCGGACTGGGCGAACACCGTCATGGCGGCCGCGGGCACCTGACGCGACGACACGTTGTAGAGCATCGTGCCGACGGTGATGACCACGGCGCCGTGCACGAGCGCGCGGGTCAGGTCGGGGGCGGGCGGCACCAGCGCGGAACCGTGGGCGACGACGACCGTGCCGCACACGAGCACCGTCAGCAGCGCGGATGCCGGGAGCATGGGCGACCAGTCGGCATGCG
Source organism: Actinomycetes bacterium (assembly GCA_031423915.1). Lineage (GTDB taxonomy): Bacteria > Actinomycetota > Acidimicrobiia > Acidimicrobiales > Ilumatobacteraceae > JANMAT01. The sequence goes on from JANPGL010000667.1 coordinate 10,062, forward strand.
GGTCGGACCGCACGCACACGGTGTAGAGCGCGAACCCGGCGGCGGCCGAGAGCGCGGCGAGGTTGCCCACCATGTTCCCGGCGCCGACGTCGCCGGCCACCATCACGGCCAGGCCCACGAACGCCACGACGATGGACACGACCGTCACCCGGTCGAGCCGTTCCCGCAGGAACACCCGCGCGGCCAGCGCGCCGAACACCGGCGTGGTCGAGGCCAGGAAGGCCGCATTGGCCGCGGTCGTCGTCTTCACCGCGTAGACGAAGCCGATGGCCGCCGTCGCCATCGTGACGCTGGCGAGGAACATGGCCCACCCCGAGGTGAACGCCCGCACGAGTCGCGCCGGACGCCCCCGCACGAGGGCGAGCGCCTCGATCACGAGCACGATGCCGATGGAACGCCACGCCAGGTACTGGAAGGCGTCGGTCCGGTCGGCGCGGCGCGACAGGACGACCCCGGCGCTCCACACGGCGCCCGCCCCCAGCGCCATGGCCGAACCGAGCAGTGGGATGCGTCGTGCGGTCGGTGTCTCGTTCTCCTGCGCCAGCACCACGACGTCTCCGCCCGGCGCCATCCGTGCGATGGTCGCTCCGGCGGTCACGGTAGTGGTGGTCGGCACCCGGCGCGAGGTCCTGCGGCGCGGGCTCGCCTAGCATCCCGTCACGATGGCGGAGCGGGGTTCGGCGCGGCGGCGCATCGCCTTCGGTGCGGTAGCCGCGTTCGTCGCCGTGTTCCTCTACGCCAACCGGTCGGAACTGCCCGGCGCGTGGCGGGCAGCCCGCCACGCCGAGCCGGGATGGCTGCTCGTGGCGGCGCTGACGACGGTGGTCTGGATGCTCGTGCACACGGCGATGCACACGGCCACCCAGTGGGCGGTCGGTCTGCCGGCCCGGCCGGTCCGCCTCCTGCCGGTCGTGCTCGGGTCGACGTTCCTGAACACGGTGCTGAAGTCCGGGGGCATGGCCGGCCTGGTGCTCTTCACGGCCGAAGGTCGGCGGCGCGACAAGCCCCGCGGGCAGGTGGTGGCGGCGTACGTGCTGGCGTCGGTCGTGAGCGAGATCGGGTTCGCGCTCGTGCTCGTGGCGGCGCTCGCCGTCGTGTGGGCCGACGGTCGGCTGTCGGGCGCCGAGGTGGTGGCGTCGCTGGCGTTCGCCGGCTACCTGGGTGTGCGGTTGGGGCTGGTGGTCGCAGCCGTGCGCAGCCGGGCTGCGGTGCGGCGCCTGTACGCCCTGCCGGCTCGGCTGATGGCCCGCGCCCGTCGTCGAGCGGTGCCGACGCAGGACCACACCGCCGCCGACGAACTGGCCGACGCCGCGGCGTTGCTCCGCTCGCGCCCGGTCCGCTGCCTGCCCGCACTCGGGTTTGCCATCGGCCTCGAGCTGCTCGGTGTGACCATGTTGTGGGCGGTGCTGGAGGCGCTCGGGACGCGGCCGTCGGTGGCCGTCCCGTTCGTGGCCTACGCGGTGTCGGTGCTGTTCGTGATCATCGGGGTGCTCCCGGGCGGGTTGGGACTCGTGGAGGTCTCGACCGGTGCGGTGCTCGTGTCGTTCGACGTGCCGGTGGCGAAGGCCGCCGCGGCCGTGGCCGTCTACCGGTTGTTCGAGCTGTGGCTCCCGGTCGCCGTGGGTGCCGTGGCGGCACACCGCCTCCGCCGTACGACGGCGGTGGCGACGTGACGACGATCGGTCGCCGGCGCGACGCCTGGTTCCGGCGGGCCTGTGCGCTCGCCTCGCTCGTTGTCGGTGGGGCACACCTGCTGCTGGCGGCCACGACGCACCCACCCGGCACCCGGCGCGTGCTGGCGGTCGAGTATGCCGTGGCCGCCGTCATCGGCGCCCGGTACGTGGTGTTGGTGCTCGGGCTCACGCTCGTGCTCGTGGCCCGCTCCCTGTTGCACGGCAAGCGGTCCGGATGGTGGATCGCGCTCGTGGCCGCGCTGGCGGCCATCCCCGGTCATCACGTGAAGGAGGCCGACCTGGTCGGCGTCGTGCTCTCGGCCGCACTGGCCGTGGCGCTCGTCGTCGGCCGCCGGTCGTTCCGGGCGCGCAGCGATCCGGCCCTGGCCCGGCGCGGCTGGCAGCTACTGGCCATCGGCCTGACAACGGTGTTCGCCTACGGCCTCGTCGGGCTGCTCACCCTCGACGACCACTTCCGGGACTCGCCGTCGGTGGCCCAGGCGGTGCGCGACGCCGTTCGCCTGTTGTTCCTGCTGCCCGCCAGCTCCGTGGAGCCGGCCACCCGGCACGGCGCGTGGTTCGTCGATTCGGTGCGCCTGGCCACGGTCGTCGTGGTGCTCGCCGCGCTCGTGCGGCTCGTGGCCACCACGATCCTGCGCACGGGTCGCACCGCGGCCGACGAGGTTCGGGTGCGGGCCGTGCTCGAGACGTGGGCCACCACGAGCCTCGCCCACTTCGTGCTGCTCGACGACAAGTCGTGGTTCCTCTCGGACGAGGGCGACGCGGTGATCGCGTACAAGCTCGTGGGCCGGCGCACGGCGCTGGCGCTCGGCGATCCGATCGGGTCGCCGACCGGTCGGGTGGCGGTGGCGCAGGCGTTCGTCGCGTTCTGCGAGGCCAACGGTTGGGTGCCCGGCTTCCACCAGGTCACCGACGCAGGCGCGGCCGCGCTGGCCGAGGCGGGGCTGGTGGCGCTCAAGATCGGCGAAGAGGCCGTGGTGCCCGTCGAGACCTGGGACGTGGACGCCAAGCCCTACAAGTCGCTGCGCTCCGCGCTGCGCCGGGTGGAACGAAGCGGGTACCGGCTTGTCGAGGTGCCCAGCCCCATCTCCGACGAGACGATGGCCGAGCTGCGCAGCGTGTCCGACGAGTGGCTGCACTCGGGCGGGCACCGCGAGCGCACGTTCACCCTCGGCCGCTTCGACCCCGAGCAGCTCCGCGCCACGACGATCGTCGCCGCGGTCGACGCCGAGGGCCGCATCGGCGCGTTCGCGAACGTGCTGCCGCGCTATCGGTCGGACGAGGCCACCTTCGATCTGATGCGCCGCCGTCCCGATTCGCCGAACGGAGTGATGGAGTTCCTCTTCGTCGGGCTCCTCCACCGGTTCCGCGACGACGGCGCCACGGGCATGAACCTCGGTCTGGCGCCCCTGTCGGGGCTCGACGACTCGACCGTGACGGGCCGGGCGCTGCACCTGCTGTACGAGCGTGGCTCGGGGGCGTTCAACTTCGACGGCCTGCGAGCGTTCAAGGACAAGTGGGGGCCGCGGTGGGAGCCGCGCTACCTGTGCTACCGCCGGCCGTCCGAGCTGCTCGGCGTGGCGGCGGCGGTCGTGCGCGCCGGAGAGCTGCCCGACGAGCGTGGACCGGTTCACCGGATCGCGGCGGTGGCGCGACGGTTCCCGTTCAGCCTCGCGCTGTTCGCCGTGTCGCTGTGGTTCATGCTCTCCACCGCGGTGGAGCCCGAGATCCACGGTCAGTTGCTCCGGCACTTCGGGTTGGCCTGGCGGGACCTGCTCCGCTTCCAGTGGTGGCGGGTCGCCACCTCGCCGCTCGTGCAGACGGGATCCGGGCTGGCGTGGGGCAACGTGGTGTTGCTCGCGGTACTGCCGCCGTTGGCCGAGTGGCGGCTCGGCAGCCGGCGCAGCGTCGTCGTGTTCGCGTTGAGCGACTGGCTGTCGACGTTGCCGGTGCTGTTGGGCGTGCGCCTGGCCGCCGCGCTCGGCAGCGACGCCGCGGCGCGAACGTTGCTCGTGCGCGACGGCGGCTCATCGTCGGGCACGTGGGGGTTGGCGGCCGCGCTGGCCTGGCGCCTGTCGGGCAAGCGGTGGCGGTGGCCCATGATCGGCGCGCTGCTCGCCTACCAGGTGGTGTTCATGGTGTGGCGCCACCGGTTGTTCGACGTGCAGCACGCCGGTGCGATCATGGCGAGCGTGGCGGTGTCGGCCACCTTCGAGCACCCGGGCTGGTGGCGACGGCGGACGGTCACACCTGCGGGCGGAACCGACGCGCCACCGTGATGGTGGCCAGCCCCACGATCAGCGAGACGATGTTCGTGACCACCAGCGCGGTGTTGCCCAGGCTCAGCCCGTAGGCCAGCCAGAGGGCGAAGCCGACGGCCAACACCCCGAGGTAGCCGAGCGAGACCGAAGCGGACGAACGCGTGCGCACCATGGCGCGGATCTGCAGCAGCGGGGCGAGCGACATGAGCACGCCCCAGGAACCGGCCACGTAGGCCAGCGACGACGATGACGACATGCGAGAACTCCGGACGACGAGAGGGACGGGAACCGTGGACCGCGTTCGTCAGTCGGGGAAGTCGCCACGTCGGGAGTCCTCGCCGTACAACGGCAACGGGACGCTCGACACGGTGGGCACGCCATCCATCGTACCGGCGTCGATCCCGGGTGCGGCGCTGGCTAAGGTCGGCGGATGGCCGACGATCCCGTGTACGTGCACCTCGAGCGCCGCGACGACGGCGTGGCCGTGGTGCGGCTCGACAACCCCAAGGTCAACGCGCTGAAGGTCGAGCTGCTGGCGCAGCTGCAGGCCATCGCCGAGCAGCTCCAGGCCGATCCGCCCGGCGCCGTGGTGGTCACGGGCGGCGAGCGGATCTTCGCGGCGGGCGCCGACATCAGCCAGTTCGGGGGGCCCGACGAGGCGGGCCCGATCGGCGCCGCCTTCCACGGCGCGCTCGACGCCGTGGCCGCCATCCCGCGCATGGTCATCGCCGCCGTCGCCGGCTACGCGCTCGGCGGCGGGTGCGAGCTGGCGCTGGCCTGCGACTACCGCATCGCCTCCACCAAGGCCGTGTTCGGGCAGCCCGAGATCCTGCTCGGCATCATCCCCGGCGGCGGCGGCACGCAGCGCCTCACCCGTACCGTCGGCGCGTCGCGGGCCAAGGAGCTCATGGTCACCGGGCGACAGGTGAAAGCCGACGAGGCGTTGCGCATCGGCCTGGCCGACGAGGTCGTCGAGCACGAGCAGCTGCACGAGCGGGCGTTCGAACTGGCGGGCGAGCTGGCCAAGGGTGCGGTGGTGGTGCAGGGTCTCGTGAAGCAGGCGGTCGACCGCGGCCTGCAGGGCACGCTGGCCGACGGCCTGGCCATCGAGCGCCAGCTGTTCGTCGACTCGTTCCGCACCGAGGACAGCCAGATCGGCGTGAAGAGCTTCCTCGAGCACGGGCCCGGCAAAGCCGGGTTCGTCGGCCGCTGAGCGAGCGGGCCCAGCGGGGCTTACCGGCCGCCGAGCGAGGCGGTGTCGTGGACCTCGCTGCGGTTGCGGCCGTTCGCCTTCGCCGCATACAGCGCGGCGTCGGCGCGGCGGAGAAGCTCGGAGTACTCGATCTCGCGTGACCAGTGGGCGAGGCCGGCCGAGAACGTCGTGGCGACGCCGGCGGGCAGGCGGCGCGCCAGTTCGTCGCGGATGCGGTCCATGAGGGAAAGCGTGGTCGGCACCGAGGCCGGAAGGAGCACGGCGAACTCCTCGCCGCCCCACCGGGCCAGGCAGGCGTCGGACGGCAGCAGGTCGTTCATCGTCGCCACGAGGTTGCACAGGATGTCGTCGCCCGTGGGGTGGCCGAAGCGGTCGTTGGCCTGCTTGAAGTGATCGAGGTCGACGATGGCGAGCACGTGCCGAGGGCGCTCGTCCACGCCGAGGGCGTCGAACCGCTCCACGAGCACCCGTCGGTTGTAGGCACCGGTCAGGTGATCGCGCTCGGCGAGCCGGCGCACGTGCTCGTTCACCGCATGCAGCCGCCCGTTGGCGGCCAGCGCGACCGAGCGTTCCTCCTCGAGCCAGGCCGTCAGTTCGACCATGCGGCGGCGGTCCAGCAGCACCCGCCGGTTGTGGCCATTGGCCCAGAACGTCTGGGCCACGAGCACACCGGTGACGGTGAGCGCGGAGGGGATGGCCTCGACCGCGATGGTGCGACCGGCCGTGACGAGGCTCGTGATGTACGGGACCAGTACGCCCGCCATGAGGCCGGCGAACCCGGGCAGGTAGGCGGCGTAGACGACCGACGCCACGGCCATGACACCGATGGCCGGCACCACGCGGCTGATGGCCGACGCCGGAGTGGACGGGTCGAGCAGGAACGGCGCCGACCCCCAGGCCAGGCCCCAGGCCACGCTCGTGACGACGAGCGCCCGCCGCCAGGTGATCTGCTCGGCTCGCTGGCGGGACAGCCGGATGACCGACAGGCCCAGGATCGTGATGCCGACGAGGATGGCCGTCATGGCGAGGGCGTCCTGGGGTCGGCCCGACCGGGCGATGGCCAGACCCATGAGCCCGGGGGCCAGCAGGGTGCCCGGGCGGACGCGCCAGAGCACGTCCGCCGTCTGACGGAACCCGTCGATGGTGAGGTCGAAATCCGGCTCCGCCGTTGGCGCCGTCATGTCACCAGTATTGACCACGCGGCGGGCCCGGTTGAACACGCCGTGCACCGGGAGGTGATCCTCGGCGGTCTGGATGTCAGGCCCAGGCGATCCGGCCGAGCTCGACGGGGGAGCCGAGCTGGGGATGGGAGGGCAGGACGCGCACGGTGAAGCCGTACCGGCCGGTGCGGTCGCAGTCGAACGACCCCTCGTACCGATGGGTGCCGTCGTCGGCCCGCTCCTTGAACGTGAGGCTGACCGTGGTGGGGCTGACCAGCTCCTCGCCGGCCCCGACCGGGCCGTGGACCAGCTGGACGTCGGCGTCGTCCGGCCCGAGCGAGCCGAGCTTCACCCAGGCCGAGACCTGGCGGTGGGCGTTCAGCTCGGCGGTGGTCGAATCGGCTTGGACGCCCGTGACCTGCACGTCGCCCCACGCCACCTTCACTCGTTCGGTCCACGCCGCGAGCGCCTTGGCGCCCGCGTAGCCGTCGGCGCTCACGCGGTCGGCCGCGGCCGCCGCCGGCTCGTAGAGGCGCTCCGTGTAGTCGCGCACCATGCGGCTGGCCGTGACGAACGGGCCGAGCGTGGCGAAGGCGTCCTTCACCCGGGCGATCCAGCGACGCGGCACCGGACCGCCCTCGCGGGCGTAGAACAGCGGCACGATCTGCTGCTCGAGCAGGTCGAACAAGCTGGCGGCCTCGTGGGCGTCGCGGCGGACCAGATCGTTCTCGTCCTCGAGCGACGAGATGGCCCAGCCGTTGGTGCCGTCGAAGCACTCGTCCCACCAGCCGTCGAGGATCGAGCAGTTGAGCGCCCCGTTGAGCGCCGCTTTCATGCCCGAGGTGCCGCAGGCCTCCTAAAATCAACAAAACGTGTTCAGCCACACGTCAACGCCCTGGTAGAGGGCGCGGGCGACGGAGATGTCGTAGTCCTCGAGGAACACGAAGCGGTGGCGCACGCCGAGGTCGTTGGCGAAGCGCTGGATCTCCTGGATGAGGCCTTTGCCCAGCTCGTCGGCCGGGTGGGCCTTGCCGGCGAACACGAACTGGACGGGCCGGTCGGGCGCCAGCAGCAGCGCCCGCAGGCGTTCCGGCTGGCTGAGCAGCAGCGTGGCCCGCTTGTAGGTGGCGAAGCGCCGGGCGAAGCCGATGGTGAGGGCCGTCGGGTCGAGCACCTCGTCGGTCCAGGCCACGTCGCTGCGGCTGTCGCCGTGGGCCAGGCGGCTGGTCTGCAGACGCTGGCGCACGAAGGTGACCAGGCGGTCCCGACCCTGCTGGCGGGCCCGCCACAGCTCGTCGTCGCGCACGTTGGTGACGCGGGCCCAGTCGGCGGCGCCGGCGTGGTCCCAGTCGGGCACGAGGGCCCGGCTGAGCAGGTCGTCGATCTCGGGCGAGGTCCAGGTGGCGGCGTGCACGCCGTTGGTCACCGACGTGATCGGCACCTCGTCGGTGGGGACGTCGGGCCACAGGCCGCCGAACATCTTGCGGCTGACGTCGCCATGGAGCGCCGCCACCCCGTTCGAGCGGGCGGCGAGGCGCAGCCCCATGACGGCCATGTTGAAGCGGGTCTCGTCGGGCTCGTCGGCCCGCTTCCCGACGGCCATGAGCTGGTCGAAGCTGATGCCGAGCTGGAGCGCGAACGTTGCGAAGTACTTGTGGAGCAGCTCGGCCGGGAAGCGGTCGATGCCGGCGGGAACCGGGGTGTGGGTGGTGAACAGGCCGCCGGCCCGCACCGCCTCGACCGCCTCGGGGAACGCCAGGCCGCTCTGGACGAGCTGGCGGATGCGCTCGAGCCCGAGGAAGCCGGCGTGGCCCTCGTTCGTGTGGAACACCTGGGCCTCGATGCCGAGGGCCTGGAGGGCGCGGACGCCGCCGATGCCGAGGAGGATCTCCTGGCGCAGCCGGTGCTCGACGTCGCCGCCGTACAGGCGGTCGGTCACGCCGCGCACCGCCGGGCTGTTCTCCTCGACGTCGGCGTCCAGCAGGTAGAGGAGCGTGCGGCCCACGTCGGCTCGCCACACCTGGGCGTGGCAGGTCTCGCCGGCCAGGTCGACGGTGATGCGCACCCCCTCGCACAGCTCGAGCGCCAGGCCGTAGGGGTCGAGCGTCGGGAAGACCTCCTGCTGCCAGCCGTCGTGCGACAGCGACTGACGGAAGTAGCCGGACCGGTAGAACAGGCCGACGCCCACGAGCGGGACGCCCAGGTCGGAGGCCGATTTCAGGTGGTCGCCCGCCAGGATGCCGAGGCCGCCCGAGTACTGCGGGAGGGCCTCGGAGATGCCGAACTCGGGGCTGAAGTACGCCACCTGGCGAAGCGGGCTGGTGCCGCGCGCTCCGCCGACGGGGGAGGTGCGGAGCTGGAACCAGCGGGGGCGGGTCAGGTAGCCGTCGAGCGCGTCGGCGCAGTCGGCCATCTCGCGCAGGAAGCTCGGGTCGGTGGCCAGGGCCTCGAGGCGGTCCCGCCGAACCAGGCCGAGCAGACGGACCGGGTCGTGGCTGATGGCGTCCCAGGCGTCGGGTTCGAGCCAGCGGAACAGCTCGCGGGTGCGCTCGTCCCAGCTCCACCGCAGGTTCATCGCCTACCGCTCCAGCGGGGCGAGCGGTTCGGGGAGCCGCGGGCGGACGCTGAACGACCGGAGTGCCTTCATGATGGGATCGCCTCCATGGGGGGAGACGTCAACCTATAGGACCAGGACACCGGTTCGCTCCGGAGTGTCGCCGGTCTGTCGCTCGCCGCGCGAAGGCGGGCACCGGTCGCGCTGATCCCTTGGATGCGCCACCACTCAGCCGATAGGGTGTCCATCTCCCCTGGGAGCGCCTGCTCCCGGCGAGAACACCACGCGATGACGACCCACCCTGATCTGGCGGTAGAACAGGCGTACGTGGACCACGCGTATGCCTGCCTGGAGCGTTCCCGAGAGGACGCGTGGCGTCTGCGCGACCTCACGGAGGTCGGTCGTGGCGGCACCCACCAGGCGCGCTACGAGGCCGAGGTCTTCGAAGGGGCCATCACCCAGAGCCTCACCCGGCTGGAGCTGGGCGACGCCGCCCTGGTCTTCGGCCGCATCGACCGCTACACCGAGGGCGGTCCCGAGTCGTTCCACATCGGTCGCCTGGCGGTGGCCGACGAGGAGCGCGAGCCGGTCGTCGTCGACTGGCGGGCGCCCGTGGCCGAGCCGTTCTACCGGGCCACCGGCCGCCATCCCATGGGGTTGGCCCGGCGGCGCCACTTCTCGGTGAAGGGCCGCCTCATCCTCGGCCTCGAGGACGAGCTGTTCGGCGAGGGACACCTGGGCGTGGGGCCCGAGGCCCCCGAGGGGTTGCGCGGGTACTCCACGCTGCTGGCCGCGCTCGAGCGGGGCCGCACGGGCACGCTCGGCGACATCGTCGCCACCATCCAGGCCGAGCAGGACGAGATCATCCGTTCACCCCAGGCCGGCGTGCTCGTCGTCCAGGGGGGTCCGGGCACCGGCAAGACGGTGGTGGCGCTCCACCGTGCCGCCTACCTGCTGTACACGCACCGGTTCCCCCTCGAAGACCAGGGCGTGCTGGTGATCGGTCCGAACCGGCTGTTCCTGCGCTACATCGAACAGGTGCTGCCGAGCCTCGGAGAGGCCGGGGTCGAACAGGTGATCCTGTCCGACCTGGTGCCCGACGCCGACTTCGGGCGCAAGGACCCGTCGATGACCGCACGCGTGAAGGGCGACGACCGCATGGCCGACGTGCTGGCCAAGGCGGTGCGCGACCGAGAGCGGCCGCTGAAGCACGACCTGGTGCTGCCGTTCGGGCTGGGCCATCTGCGCCTGCGCGCCGGCGACTCCGACCGCATCGTGCGCGACGCCCGGCGCCGATACCGTCGCCACAACGCGGCACGCAAGTTCGTCGAGGGCGAGGTGTTCTCGGCGCTCGCCGCCTCGGCCCGTGACGGCAACGCGTCCGTCGAGCAGGTGCGCGATCGCCTACGCCACACCGACGAGGTGCGGGTCGCGCTCGAGCGCATGTGGCCGCAGCTCACCCCGGCCGAGCTGTTGAACGACCTGTTCGGCTCGCAGGCGCTGCTGAAGCTGGCGGCCTCGAAGTGGTTGAGCGAGGCCGAGTACCTGGCGCTCCACCGCGAGCGGGCCCACGACGCACACGACCAGCGGTGGAGCGACGTCGACGCACCCCTGCTCGACGAGGCCCGCGCCCTGCTCGGCCCGAAGCCGGTGAAGGGGCAGCGCAGCGGCAATCGCAACCCCGACGGCTCCACGCCGCCGGTCGACGACGAGATCCGGACGTACGGTCACATCGTCATCGACGAGGTGCAGGACCTGTCGCCGATGGCGCTGCGGATGGCGGCTCGCCGGAGCCTCAACGGCTCGATGACCGTCGTCGGCGACCTCGTGCAGGCCACCGGCGAGCACGCCGCGTCGTCCTGGGACGACGTGCTGGCCCACCTGCCCGATCGCAAGTCGCCCCGCGTGGTCGGGTTGTCGGTGGGCTACCGCATCCCCGAGACGATCATGGAGCTGGCCGACCGGGTCGCCGAGAAGGCCCTGCCGGGCCTGCGCTCGCCGCGCTCCGTGCGCCCCGGCGAGAACCCCCCGATGATGGCGTGGGCGCCGACGGGCGGTCTCGTGGGCGAGGTGGCCGACCAGGTCCGCCGGCTGCGTGCCGATCTCGGTGAGGGTGTGGTGGCGGTCATCACGCCCGACTCGATGGCCGACGAGGTGCTCGACGGGTTGGCGATCCACGGCATAGAGGCGGGACAGGCCTCGCGGACCGGGCTCGACACCCCGGTGACCGTGGTGCCGGTGAGCCTGGTGAAGGGGCTCGAGCTCGACGGGGTGATCGTCGTGGAGCCCGCCCGCATCGTGCGCGAGCAGGTGCAAGGCCTGCGGGCGTTGTACGTGGCGCTCACCCGGGCGACGCGCGAGCTCGCCGTGGTCCACACCGAGCCGCTGCCCTTCTGAGCGTCGCCGGTCGGTGCGATCGTGGCCAGGACCTCCGGCCTCTAGTCTGCGCCCCAGCCCCCCGACATCGGGGACGGATGGGAGACGACCGTGGTGACCCTCGAGGGTGAGTACGTGCCGAGCACGCTGGACTGGGTGCGCGAGCAGATCGAGACGTACGAGCGGACCGGTGGTCGCGAGGCGAACACGCTGCGGGACACCGGGATCCCGGTCATCGTGGTCACGATGCGCGGCGCTGCCAGCGGCAACGTCCGCAAGATCGCGCTCATGCGCGTGGAGCACGACGGCTCGTACGCACTGGTGGCCTCGAAGGGCGGAGCGCCGACGAACCCCGACTGGTACCGCAACCTGGTTTCGGCGCCCGACGACGTGCTGATCCAGGACGGGCCGGAGCCGTTCCGCGTGCGCGTGCGCGAGGTCGACGGCGCCGAGCGGGCGGCGTGGTGGGCGCGGTCGGTCGCCGTGTTCCCGACGTACGCGGAGTACGAGGCCCGCACGGAGCGTCTGATCCCGGTGCTCGTCGCCGACCCCGTCTGACGGCGGGGTCGCGGGCAGCGCGCCTCGGGGACCCGTGCTCCTACCGTTCGAGGTGAGCAAGGGACGGGATGGCGGACATGGCGGTCGAAGGCGAGCATCGTGCCGAAGCTCCGGCACGTCGAGTCGGCGCGGCCAGTCCTCGACTGTCGTACATCGACGGGATCCGAGGTGCCAGCGCGTGCTACGTGGTCCTTTTCCACATGTACCAGTTCGCCGGCGCCCGGTTCTCGGGCGCGTCGCCCACGTGGTGGAAGGCCTTCCGCATCCTCAACTTCGGTGACTGCGGCGTCGCGGTGTTCATCGTCGTGTCGGGCTACTGCCTCATGATGCCGGTCGCCGCCCAGGAGGGTCTGCACCTCTCGGGCGGGCGCCTGCGGTTCGCGCAGCGGCGGCTGCGCCGGCTCGGCCCGGGGTACCTCGCCGCGCTCGTCGCCACCAGTGTCTTCATCCTCCTGGTCCCGACGCTGCAGCACCGGTCGGGCACGTTGTGGGACGCGTCGCTGCCCGCCATGAGCGTCGGTACGGTCGTCGCCCACCTGTTGCTCGTCTACAACTGGAGCCGCACGTTGCGCTACCAGATCGACGTGCCGATGTGGTCGGTGGCGCTCGAGGTGCAGATCTATGCGGTCTTCGTCTTCGTCCTGCTCCCGGTCTGGCGCCGCACGAAAGGTCGTCGGCCCAACCTGGTGGTCGTCGGGGTGTGCGCGCTCGTCACCGCCGTGCTGGCGGCCGCGGGCCTGGGCTTCGCGCAGCCCTGGATGCTGCTGCTGTTCGCGTTGGGCATGTGCGCCGCCGAGGCGTCGGTGCGACCCGTCGCCTGGATCCGGGGCCACGTGGACCTCATCGTGATCGGTGCGTTCGCCGCCGTGGCCGCCACGTTCTCGCTCGAGCGGCGATTCGTCCACGGCTACGACTCGGTGGCGTTCGTGCGTGAGGTCGTCGTCGGCGCGGCCGCTGCGCTGCTCCTGCTCGCGTTGCGCGTGGCGTCGCCGTCCGACGGACGGCTCACGCTCCGGATCGGCGCCGCCCTGTCGGTCCGTCCCGTCGTGTGGCTCGGCGAGATCTCCTACAGCCTCTATCTGGTCCACTTCCCGATCGTCGGGGCCGTCTCGTTGGCGTGGGTGTACCGCGAGCGGCTCGGGGTCCCGGGGAACTTCGCGTCGATCGTCGTGGTCGGGGGCGGCCTCAGCCTGGCGGCGGCGGCGTGCTTCCATCGGCTGTTCGAACGGCCGTACCTGAGGCGCCGCGGATCGTCGCTGGCCGTGGTGCCGAGCCCTACGCTCGCGCCATGAGCGACACCTCCCCGCAGGCGGCCATCGACGTCCACCTGAAGTTCTTCCCCCTCGCGTTCATCCTCTTCCTGTTCAAGCCTCGCCTCGCCATCGATGGCGGCCCGCCGATGGCGATGTCGTGGGGTGTGGCCCGATTCCCGGTGGCGCCCGGCCGGCACCAGTTGCGAGCCTTCGTGCCGTACCTGTTCTTCCGGTTCATGGG
>JANPGL010000668.1:0-3093 GCA_031423915.1 Actinomycetes bacterium
CGCTCGTCGCCGATCGGCACCCGCCCGCACCGACGACGAGCGCCCGGACCGCCCACCCACCGATCGCGACAAGCGCACCGGCGCCGGTCTGGCCGAGCTCGATCGCTGGCTGACCGACCGCGTCCGAGCCGGCCTGACCGACCCGGCGCTGGCCCAGCGCGCCACGTGGGACGAGGTGGCTGCCCGACTGGTCGACGCGCAGGCCGGCTCGCTGGCCAACCGGGTGCGGCGGCTGGCGGGCGTCGTCGGTGCCTCCCCCGGCTGGCACGAGCAGGTGCTGGCCGAGCTCGGTGTCGTCCACGCGCTGTGCCGGGCCGGGGCGCGCACGGCCTCGCTGCCCGACGACCTCGGCGACGGGGTGCGCCGCGCCGTCGGGTGGACGGTGCGCCAGGCCGACGTGCTCGGGTCGATCCCGGTCGACGACCGCTGGCACGTGGCGGGCCGCAGCGACACCGTCGAGGACCGCATCGTGGTCCGTCGCACCTGGTTGCGCGGCGCCGCCACCCGGCGCTGGGTGCTCCTGCTGTCGTTCGCGGCGTACGGCCAGTCGCTCGGCGGCGAGCCCGTGCCCGGCACGTGCCTGCGCGCGTCCGTGCACCTGTACCCGGGGGCCGTCCGCTTGCGCGGCCTGCTGGGCGAGCGGCAGGACGACCCGACCCCCGATCCGCACGGCCCGCCCGCGGTCGATGTGGCCGGCTCGTGCGACGAGATCGGTGCCGCGCTCGCACTCGAGCCGTGGCTCGAGCGCCACCCGGTCACGGTGCGCGCCGCCCCGACGCTCCATCACGGTCGGTGGGTGCTCGCCGACGGGTCGGGCCACCTGCCGGTCGCCGGCGCGCCCGACGGGTTGCCGGCCATGGTGGCGTGCTCGGGCGGCCGACCCGTCGCCGTCACCTGCGAGTGGACGGCGGCCGGCCTCGTGCCACTCACCGTCCACGGGCGCGACGGTGCGGTCGACGTGGGCCCGCGCGGCGGCTTCACATGAGCGGGCCCGACGATGCGGTGAGCTGGCGCGAGCACTGGGGTCAGCTGGCGACGGTGGCCCTGCTCGGCACCGACCGCCGCCCGGCACCCGAGCCGCCGCCCGGTCCCTTGGCCGACGCCGTGGCGCGCCTCGCCCCGGCCGACGACGCCGAGTCGGTTCTCGTGCAGGTGGCCCTGCTGTCGGCGGCCCGCCGGGCCGGGTTCCGTCCCGGAGAACCCGTGGCGTTGCTCGCCCCGTGCCCGCCCGACGACCGGCCGCCGTGCCCGCCGGCGGCCGCCGCCCGTCTTCCCGAGCTCGTGGAGCACTGGCCGTCGCTCGTCGACGAGTGGCTCGATCGCCTGATCGTCGGTGGCTACCGGTTGCCGCCGGCGCTCGCCGCCACGCTGCTGGCGCGCCACCGCGCCGACGCCCGCCGCCCCGTCGTCGAGCAGGCCGCCGGGCCGCTCGCCGAGTGGCTCACCGGGCTGTTCCCGGACACGTACGGCCGGCCGAGGTCCAAGCTCCCCGCGCCGACCGAACGGCCGCCCCTCCCCGCCGATCTGGCCGATCTGCTCACCAGGCCCGCACCCGAGATCGCCGCCGCGCTGGCGGGCGGTGTCGTCGACGGGCACCTCGGCGCCCGCCTGCGGGCGCCGCTCGTGCAGCTCGTCAGCCTGCTCCGCCCGTCCGCCCTCGGGCCGGTGGCCGAGGCGCTGGCGCGCTCGGGCACCAACCCGTCGACCCTCGGCCTGGCGCTGTCGCTGGCCGACCTGGCGCGGGTGCGCGCCACCATGATCGCCGAGCTGCGCGGCGCGGGGCTCGAACCCGCCGCCGATGCCGGAGAACCCGTCGCCCCACCGTCCCCAGAGGTGCAGCCATGACCGTCCCCGCCGCCGTGCTGCGGCCCCACGCCGAGCAGGCCTTCGCGGCCGAGCTCGCCGCGCTCGGTGCGCTCGACGACCGGCCCCGCCCGCCCAGCTGGCGACTCTCGCCGTGGGCCGTCGTCACCTACGTGATGGGTGGCCCGCTGGCCGACGGCTCGGTCGTCACGCCCAAGTACGTGGGGAACCGGCGGCTCGTCGAGGTGGCGGTGGCCACGCTCGCCACCGATCGCGCCCTGTTGCTCCTCGGCGTGCCCGGTACCGCCAAGACCTGGCTGTCCGAGCACCTGGCCGCTGCCATCTCGGGCGATTCCACGTTGCTCGTGCAGGGAACCGCCGGCACCGCCGAGGAGTCGCTGCGCTACGGCTGGAACTACGCCCGGCTGCTGGCCGAGGGGCCGAGCCTCGCCGCGCTGGTCGAGAGCCCGATCATGCGGGCCATGCGGCTCGGCTCGCTCGCCCGTGTCGAGGAGCTGACGCGCCTGCCGTCCGATGTGCAGGACGCGCTCGTGACGGTGCTCAGCGAGAAGACGCTGCCCATCCCCGAGCTGGCCACCGAACTGCAGGCGGTACAGGGCTTCAACGTCATCGCCACCGCCAACGACCGCGATCGTGGGGTCAACGAGCTGTCGGCTGCGCTGCGCCGCCGCTTCAACACCGTGGTGCTGCCGCTGCCCGCCACGGTCGAGGAGGAGGTGGCCATCGTGACCCGACGCGTCGCCGAGCTGGGGGCGTCTCTCTCGCTCGACGTGTCGCGCTCGGCCGCCGACGAGATCCGCCGCGTCGTCACCGTGTTCCGCGAGCTGCGATCGGGCGCCACCGAGGACGGCCGCACGAAGCTGAAGAGCCCGTCGAGCACCCTGTCGGCCGCCGAGGCCATCTCGGTGGTCACGAGCGGCCTGGCGCTGGCGACCCACTTCGGCGACGGCACGCTGCGGGCAGACGACGTGGCCGCCGGCATCGTGGGCGCGGTCGTGAAGGACCCCGCCCACGACACGTTGGCCTGGCACGAGTACCTCGAGGTGGTGGCGCGCGAACGCGCCGGTTGGGGCGACTTCTACGAGGCCTGCGTGTCGGTCTGGGACGACTAGCGCGTGAGCCAGGTCCACCTGCTCGGCATCCGCCATCACGGTCCCGGTTCGGCCCGTGCGGTGGGGCGCCCCCCCGACGCGCACGACCCCCACGTGCTGGTCATCGAGCAGGCGGCCGCGGCCCCCAAGGTGGGCGCCCAGGCCCGCCGCGACGACC
>JANPGL010000669.1:0-4389 GCA_031423915.1 Actinomycetes bacterium
CGGCCTTGCCGGCGACCGGCTCGGACGCGCCGTTGCGCAACGTCACCGTGATGGTCGACGCCGTGGTGCCGTCGTTGGGCACCGAGTCCGGGCTGGCCGTGATCGTCGAGGTCGACGCGAACACCCCGGCGCCGGGGGAGACGAACTCCACGAACGCCTTCTCGGTGAGCGTCACGCCGTCGCTCTCGCTGCGAGCGGTGTAGACGACGTCCTCGCGCCTGCTGTCGGCCACCGTGAACGTGACGACGCCGTTGGCATCCGAGGGGCCGCTGGCCGCCGAGATGACCGACGACCTCCCGCCGTCCTGGGTCAGCGTGACGATCTTGCCCTCCCGAGGCTCTTCGCCTTCGTCGAGCAGCGTCACCGTGATGGTCGACGTCGTCACACCATCGCTGACGACCGAGTCGGCGCCCGCCTCCACCGTCGACTCCCAGGCCGAGGTCGTGACCGGTTCGAAGGTCACCGCCGCGGTCTGGGCCACGACCACCGTCGTCGGGGCGTCGGTGACGTCGACCGCGGTGAAGGTCACCGCCTCCACCGCCGCGTCGGTGACGTTGAAGGTCACGATGCCGTTGTCATCGGACGGGCCGTCGGCTTCGGAGATGACCGATCGACCGCCGTTGGCCTGGAGCGTCACGGTCCGGTCCGCCACGCGGTGGCCGAAGGCGTCCTTCAGGGTCACGGTGACGAGCGAATCGGTCACGCCGTTGGCCGGGATCGGACCGGCGTCGGCAACCACGGTCGACAACGTCGGTGACGGCGGGCCGGCCACGAACTCGACCTGGTCCTGCTGGGCCAGCACGACGTTGTCGGTGACGTCCTTGGCGGTGTAGGTGATGAAGTCGAGGGCCGTGCTCTTCACGGTGAACGTCACGACGCCGTTGGAGTCCGAGGGCCCGCTGGCCGCCGAGATCACCGACGAACCGGTGTCCGCGGTCAGCGAGACGGTCTTGCCCGCCACCGGCGAGCCGCCCCCGTCGTTCAGGGTCACCGTGATCGTGGCCGTGGTGGCCCCGTCGGCGACGACGACGTTCGGGCTGGCGTCCACCCTCGACTCGAGCGCCGACACGGTGACCGCGGCGAACGTCACGTTGCCGGTCTGGCTGATCGCCAGGGCATCGGTCGTGTCGGTGGCGCGGTAGACGACGCGCTGTACGACGGCGTCCTTCACCGTGAACGTCACGACGCCGTTGGCGTCCGAGGGCCCGCTGGCGGGCGAGATCACCGACGAACCGGAGTCGGCGGCCAGCGACACGGTCTTGCCGGGCACCGGTGTACCGGCCGAATCGCGGAGCGTCACGGTGACCGTGGCCTTCGTGATCCCGTTCGCCGGCACCGAGCCGGGTCCGGCCGTCAGGGTGGAGGTCGCGGCCGAGACGACACCTACGGCGGCGGTCTCCGGGGCCGAGACGCCGGCCGCGGCCGCAGCCGCGGTGAACACGACGCTCGTCGTCTGGGTCACCGTGGCGTCGTCGGTGACGTTCTTGGCCGTGAAGGTCACCGTCTCGGCGATGGCATCGGTGACGGTGAACGTGACCACGCCGTTGGCATCAGACAGGCCGCTCGCCGCCGAGATGACCGCCTGCTTGCCGTCCTGGGCGAGCGAGACCTCTTTGCCGAGCACGGGCGAGCCACCGGCGTCCTTGAGCGTGACCGTCACCGTCGCCGATGCCCCGGTAGACACCGAACCCAACGATGCCGACACGGTGGAGTCGGTCGGCGAGGCCGGCACCGCGGCGCCGGAGGTGGCGCCCAGCGGGCACCGCTGCCCCTGCCCGGCGATGTTGAACGGGCCGAGGAAGTTCCCACCGAAGGTCTTGCTGAAGCTGATCGACGGGATCGAGACCTGCGCCGCCCAGCGCGCCGCCACGCACACGTCCCACTCGAACGTGGGGCTCGGCGGCCACGGAGGGATCGAGACGTTGGCGCCGATGAAGCCAGCCGCCGTGAGGCCGGCGCCGACGTTGGCCTGGATCGGCCCGTTGCTCGGGCCGAGCTGCAGCCACACGGGCGTCACGGTCAGCTTCCCCGACAGGCCGGCGTCGACCTTGGTGGTGATGCACGCCTGCGTCGGGTTGCCGTTGGCGTCCACGCAGTTGACGACCATCTTGCCGATGCCGCCGGTGTCGGCCCGGCCGACGACGCCGGGAAGCCAGCCGCCGGTGAAGGTGTACGTGCCTTTGGCGATGGTGATCGACACCTTGATCTCACCCGACAGCTCGCCACCCACGACGAAGTACACGCCGACGACGTTCGGGATGGACAGCGCCGGGAACGGGATGGCCAGGCAGCCCGTCACGGTGGCCTTCAGCGTGGCCGTCACCACGATGGGTTCGGTGACGGTGAGCGTGGCCTTGCCGACGATCGCCTGCGGGATGTTGAGGTTGGAGAACGACACGTCCGTCTCCGCCGCGACCGTGGCGTTGCCGGCGACGGCGACCCCCACCGTCACGCTGCCGCCGGTGCCGTTCCCGGTGGCCAGCCCGCACGCCGGGCTCGGCGGGCCACCGGGCATGTCCCACGTCTTCTCGCCCAGGGTCAGGTCGGACGCCGACAGGGTCAGCGGCGTCGCCTTGCTGTGGCGCATGTAGAGGTACGCGTCGTCGCACCCGGCGATCAACACGGTGCACAGCTCGCTGCTGATGCCGTTCTCGGGGTCGACGGCGAACACGGCGACCCCGTAGTTCTGGACGCCCTTCTTCCCCGACTGGAACGCCGGCGGCACCACCGTGAACTGACCGCCGCCTTTGGGCGTGATCGTCGTCGACGCCACCCCGTACCAACCCCCGCCGATCTGGTAGCCGCCGAACCAGAACGCCATGGGGTTGGTGGTGCCGCTGGCGGTGACCACCACACCGTTGGTGGCCGTGTCCTCGGGGTTGCCACCCGTCTCGGGGCCGGAGGGCGGGTTGACCAGGCTGACGGCCGGCATGGCACCGGACCGGGCCACGGCCGTCGCTTTGGCCGTCGCTCCGGCGATGGCGCTCCCGCTGCCGTTGAAGAGCGTGACGGTGATCTCCTCACCGGGGTTGACGTGGTCGAAGCAGGTCGTGCCCATGTTGCCCACGGCGACGACGAGCTCGGTCGACGTCGACAGGCCGATGACGACCTTGCACGCCTTCACGCGGATGACGGGGCAGGTCCACGAGCAGTCGAGCACGCCGGCGCGCCAGCCGGCGCTCGAGACCACCTGGACGAAGTTGGACGTGTAGACGCCGACGTCATCACGCTCGGCGACGGGCAGGTCCTGGCCCGTCATCACGATGGTGGTGACGTCCTTGGTGGCGAAGTCGTTGCTCGGATTGGCCGCCACAACGGGCTTCAACGCCACGTTGCTGGCCGCCTGCAGCTCCGCGGCCGGCGCCCGTGACGCGCTCACCGCGCCAGCCGACGGCGCGACCGCCACCGTGCCCAGCGAGCCGAGCAGCAACCCGACCGCAGCCGCGGCGAACCGCGCCACCGGCCGCGCCGAAGCGCGCCGAACCAACAGGTGCGTCGTACGCGAATGCATCGGAGCCCCCTCCAGCCAGCCGGCGATGCCAGCGGCAGCGGGATTCCTACGTTGTGCGCTTGGCCATGTCAAATGGCGATTCGAAGCGGGACCAGCTGGTCGCCCCGGCAGCCAGCGTCGGAACCCGTGGACGCCAGCAAGCGTCCACGGGCCCTGGCAGCGGAGGAAGAGGGATTCCGACCACCTAGTGCTATCTGCCCAGCTCAGATGATACTTTGCGCCAACACGGTCAGCGTCCGGCGGCTACCGCGGCGGTTACGCTCGGACAAGAGGCCCAAGCGACCGTCGCGGCCACTCCATCGCTACCCCAGGTGGATCGCGTGCGAGGTCCTGGTTAGTCGTTGCCGGCGGTCTCGTCGTTTACCTCTGCGTCGTCCATCCCCGCCAGTTGTCGCTCCATCGCCGCCAGTTGCCGCGCCACGTGCGCGTCGCACTCGTCCCGCATCGTCTCGACGATCCCGCGGACCACGTACACCTGGTCGGTGGGCAGTAGCGCTAGGACGAGCAGCCCGAGCCCTTCCGCCTGGCGTGCGGTGAACCCGTTGCCTTCGGCGTTCGTGTCCAGCCTCCACGCGAGCGCCGCCGAAACGTCCGCGAGCGCCTCACGGTGCCCGCGGTAGGCCGCCATCGCCTTCACGAGGTCGTCTGTTGTCATCGTCATCTGTCCGTCTCCGTCCCGCTTGTTCTTGTGCGGCACCCGTTCGGTCCGCTTGGGCCACCGTGACGGTTCGCGAGTGCCCTGTCAATATCTCTACTATTCATCCACCACCTGTCCCCTTATTTCGTTCTCCCGCCTCTTCGCCCGCCAGCCCGCGAGTTTCTTCGTGACTGCCCCCACCGCCCTCCCCTTGCCCGGACTCGACAACCACGCGGCTTTC
>JANPGL010000670.1:0-2162 GCA_031423915.1 Actinomycetes bacterium
GCGCCGTCGGCCATGCCGCCCGCGGCGATCACCGGGACGTCGAGCCGGCTGCACACCAACGGCAGCAGCACCATCGACGAGACGTCGCGGGGGTTCTTGAAGCCGGCTCCCTCGCTACCCTCGACGACGAGACCGTCGACGCCGGCGTCGACGGCCTTCTCCGCCGCCCTCAGGCTGGGCACGACGTGGAACACGATGAGCCCGGCGTCCTTGAGGCGCGCCGTGAAGGTGGCCGGCGAACCGGCCGAGGTCGTGACGAAGCGGATCCCGTCGTCCACGATGGCGTCGATGATCGACGGATCGCGCAGGAAGGCGATCGGCAGGTTCACGCCGAAGGGCTGGTCGGTCAGCCGGCGCACCTCGGCGATGTGGGCCCGCACCGTCTCGGTGCCCATCGAGCCGGGGATCAACCCCATGGCACCGGCGGCCGACACGGCGGCCACGAGCGGCGGTTGGGCCACCCACCCCATCGGCGCCTGCACGATCGGGATCCGTACGCCGAGCAGGCGCGTGACGCGGTTGTCGAAGGTGACGTGGGAAGCAGGGCGGGTGGCGGTCATGGTCCGATCGTCAGTCGTCGGGCAAGGTGGTCGCGGCGACGGTCTGAAGGGGGTGGTGGCAGCGGATGCGTCGATCCCGAAGGTCGACCGGCAGCGGTGCTTCGGTGTCGCACCGCGCATCGCGCTGCGGGCAGCGCACGCGGTATGGGCATCCGATCCCGTCGTCGGGCGCCAGCGCCTGGGTGTCCGCATCGGCGGTGGTCTCGAGCGACACCAGGTTCGACGCGGTCATGAGTGCGGCCGTGTACGGGTGCGCCGGCGCATCGAGCAGCGACACGGCCGGTCCCTGCTCGACGATGCGACCGCGGTACATCACCGCCACGTCGTGGCACAGGTGGCGGACGAGGCGGAGGTCGTGACCGACGAACACGTACGTGACGCCGAGCCGCTCCTGGAGGTCGAGCAGAAGGTTCACGATCTGGGCGCTGACCGACACGTCGAGCGCCGAGAGCGGCTCGTCGAGCACTATCACCTCCGGCTGGGACCCCAACGCTCGAGCGATGGCGACGCGCTGGCGCTGGCCGCCGGAGAGCTGGTGCGGGTAGCGGGTCGCCGTGGCGGCGCCGAGACCCACCAGCTCGAGCAGTTCCTCGGCCCGGGCACGCCGTTGCGTCTTGTCCGCCGCCTTCTCGATCGCCTGCTGCTCGGTGATGGCGTCCCAGATCCGCATGCGCGGGTTGAGCGAGCTGTACGGGTTCTGGAACACCGCGGCGACGGCGTGACGGTAGCGCCGGACCTCGGACGCCGGCAGGGTGGCCAGGGCCTGGCCCTCGAACACCACGTCGCCCGACGAGGGCGACTCGAGGGCCAGCAGCATGCGCGTGAGCGTCGTCTTTCCACTGCCGGACTCACCCACGAGGCCGAGCGTCCGACCGCGCCGGACGTCGACCGACACCTCCGAGAGCGCGTGGACCGTGCCGCCCCCCGGCGCCGGGTAGATCTTGGTCACCGACCGCGCCTCGAGGACCACGGCCGCGGCGGCGTCCCCGTTCATCGCGGTCATACCGCACCCGCCTTGAAGCAGCGGACCTTCACACCGACGTACTCGACGATCGGAGGGATGGCCTCACCGCAGGACGGTTCCGCGATCGGGCAACGCGGCGCGAACGGGCAACCCGGCGGCAGCGCGGTCAGCGGTGGTGGCTGGCCCGGAATGGCGCGCAACCGGCTGAGCGGCTCGGCGTTGCCCGAGTCGGCGTCGAGCAGCGCCCGGGTGTACGGGTGGCGCGGCCGGGCCATGACCGTGCCGATCGGGCCCGACTCGACCACGATGCCGCCGTACATCACGGCGACGTCCTGGCACACGAGGCGGGCGACGGCCAGATCGTGGGTCACGAAGAGCATCGCCAGGCGGCGCTCGCGCCGCAGCTCGTCGAGCAGGCGCAGGATGCCCAGTTGTGTCGTCACGTCGAGCGCCGTGGTGGGTTCGTCGGCGATGAGGAGGCTGGGATCCTTGGCCAGCGCGATGGCGATGGCCACGCGCTGGCGCATCCCGCCCGAGAACTCGTGCGGGTACTGGTCCATCCGCGTCTCGGGCGCCGGGATGCCGGTCTGGCGCAGCAGCGTGAGGGCGCGCTCGCGTGCCTCCGCCTCGCTCACGGG
>JANPGL010000671.1:0-26956 GCA_031423915.1 Actinomycetes bacterium
GGCGGCGACCAGCTCCCGTTGCGTGCCGGCCTCCGGACCCGCCATCGGCCGATGGGCGGCCACGTGGGCCAGCGCGTCGTCCTCGCCCACCCCGAGGCCCACGAGCACGAGCGTGGCCATCGTCCCCGCCCGCCCGATGCCGGCACCGCAGTGGACGAGGAGCCGTCCGCCCACGTCGAGACGCGCGTGCAGTTCGTCGAGCAGGGGGAGCACCTCGGCCAACGGCGGGGCGTGGAGGTCGGGCACCGGGAACCAGATGCGCCGGGCGCCCGTCTCGCGGTGCAGCCAGGCCACGTAGTCGGGGTAGCGGTCCACCAGTTCGTCGGCCTCGTTGAGGCACACGATGGTCTGCGCGCCGGCCCGTTCCAGCGCAGCCTCCGGGTCGGGTCCGACGACGTGCTTGCCGCACAGCCACAACCGCCCGGTCACGCCCGGCAGCGGGATCTCGTCGATGCCGCCGTCCATCGAGCGGGGGGTCGGTCGCCAGGTCACGACCGGGGATCGTAGGGAACTACGGTCCGGTCATGGAGATCGACCCGGCCTGGCTGTCATCCACCTGGTACGTCGACGCCGACTCCGACGAGGTCGGCGCGTTCGTCGAGCGGGCGGCGGGCGACGCCACCGACCCCACCGAGGTGGCGGTGCGCCTGTTCCACGCCGTGCGCGACGGCTACCGCTACGACCCGTACAACACGACGAACGATCCCGAGTCGTACCGGGCCAGCCGCGTGGCCCGCAGCACGTCGAACTGGTGCGTGCCCAAGTCGGTGCTGCTCACCGCCGCTGCGCGCCGAGCCGGCATCCCGGCGCGCCTCGGCTACGCCGACGTCCGCAACCACCTGTCGAGCGAGAAGCTCACGGCGCAGATGGGCACCGACGTCTTCTACTGGCACGGGTACAGCGCGCTGTTGCTGGCCGGGCGCTGGTACAAGGTGTCGAGCGCGTTCAACATCGAGATGTGCGAGCGCTTCGGGGTCAAGGTGCTCGAGTTCGACGGCACGCACGACGCGCTCATGCATCCGCACGACGAGGCCGGAAACCGGCACATGGAGTACGTGAACGATCGGGGCCTGTACGACGACCTGCCGTTGGAGGAGATCCAGGCCACGTTCCGCGAGAAGTACCCCTACCTCGGCGACGACGCCGGCGCCGACGACGACGCCTTTCGCTGAACGCTCACCGGGGGAGGCGGTCCCACACGATCGACGCCGGGGCAGACCCGAGGAGCCGGTCGGCGGGGGAGCGCTTGTCGATGTGGCCCACCAGGCCGCGGTAGATGCCGAACCCGCACAGCTCTTGCAGGCGTGGCGAGAACGACCGCACCACGTCGAGCGGAAGCCCGAGCTGCTGGTTCTCCTGCTGGCGGATCCAGCCCGCGCAGTAGTTCATGGCGATGCCGACGCGGCGCCCGGCCGTGCGGTTGGCGCCGCCCCCGTGCCACAGCGAGCCGTGCCACACCAGCACGCTTCCCTTGGCCATCTCGGCCGGGATCGAGTCGTACGTCCGGCCGTACTCCGGCGCGTGGTCGGCTCGATGCGAACCGGGAACGAGGCGGGTGGCCCCGTTGGCCTCGGTGAAGTCCGTGAGCGCCCACATCGAGTTGCACACGGTCGCCGCGTGCGGCCGGGCGATCGGCATGAGCGCGTCGTCGGCGTGGAGCGGCTGGGCCGTCTCGTCGGCGCCGATGGCGATCGACGAGAGCGAGCTCACCAGGCAACCCCCGTCGAGCACACCCTCGACCACGGGCAGGACCTCGGGCCAGGTCGGGATGGCGTGCCAACTCGGCCCGTGCGCCAGCAGGTTGTAGACCCGCCAGGTGCGGTCGCCCTCGAAGCTGTTGCCGGCGGGCACGGTCCCCGCGGCCCGTTCGATGCGCGTCAGATCGCCGAGCAGTTCGTCGGCGTACGACGGGTCGAACGCCCCCTCGACGATCGTGTAGCCGACGTCGTCGATGCGGGCCAGGTGCGCCGCCAGCGCGTCGCCCTCCATCACCGCGCCCCCGTCACGAGCCTGCGGGTCGGGCTGCTCCGGGGGAGCGCTGCCACATCAGCGATCCATCGAAGCTCAAGGTGTAGTCGGGTGTGAACTCGATGACGACGCGATGGGGCGAGTCGAGGAAGTTGCGGAAGACCTCGGCGGCGGCGGGGTCGGGCCGGATCCACGAGGCGAACTCGGGGTAGAACCAGTCCTTCGTGGCGCGGTCGTCGTGCACGACGCAGGTGCCCTTGTAGCTCACCGTCTTGCCGCCCCCGAGCGCGGTGCCCGTCGAGGTCACGCACACGCTGGCGCGGGGGAAGCGGCGGATGGCCGAGATGCGCTTGCGACGTTCGGCTGCCGTCATCCAGATCTTCCCGTCCTTCGGGTAGTACGCCATGACGACGCCGAAAGCCTCGCCCTGGGCGTTCGTCCAGCTGAACACGCACTCCCGGGCCGCCGCCAGAAGCTGGGCCTCGAGCTCGGGCGACAGCGCACACTCGGTCAGGTCTTCGTAGTCGTCGCTCACCGCGGCATCGTACTCGGGGCCCCGGCGGTGACCCATCTCCGCCTCGGGCGTCATCCCTCGAGCAGGTGCCCCATGCGCTCGCGCTTGGTGTCCAGGTATCGCCGGTTCTCGTCGGTCGCAGGCATGTGCGACGGGAGCCGCTCGACGACGTCGATCCCGTGCGCCACCAGGGATCTCACCTTGGCCGGGTTGTTGGAAAGCAGGCGCACTCGACGGACGCCGAGATCGCTGAGGATGGACGCGGCGTCGACGAAGTCGCGAGCGTCGACCGGTAGGCCGAGCGCGACGTTGGCGTCGTACGTGTCGAGCCCGCCGTCCTGCAGCCGGTACGCCGCGATCTTGGCCGCCAGACCGATGCCGCGACCCTCGTGACCGCGCAGGTACACGACGACGCCCCGCCCCTCGCGCTGCACCTGCGCCAGCGCCGCCTGGAGCTGCGGCCCGCAGTCGCATCGCCGGGAGCCGAGCACGTCGCCGGTGAGGCACTCGCTGTGCACGCGCGTCGTGACAGGCTCCACGTCGCGTCCGGCGACCGCACCGACGACGAGCGCCAGGTGCTCGTCGCCTGCCGCGTTGCGGTAGGCGACGACCGTGAACGACCCCCACTCGGTCGGCAGGACGGACGTCGAGACCCTCGACGTGGTCATCGGTCGACGACCACTTCGAGGTCGGGGCCGAGAAGCCGTGTCGACACGATCCGACCTCGCCACACGTCCGCGATCGTGGGCGCGCCCGGACCCTGGAGCAGGGGCCGGCCATCGTCACCGCCGCTGAGGGCCGGGGCGAGGTGGAGCACGTAGCGGTCGACGAGCCCGGCGTGATGGAACGATGCGGCGAGGCGGGCGCCACCCTCCACCAGCAGCTGGAGCGCGCCGCTGCGGCCGAGATCGGTGAGCAGGTCGGGGAGAGAGCCGAGCCATTCCATGCACGGCCGCACTCGCGCTCCGGCGGGCGCACGACCGACCACCACCCGGCGCGGGTCGGGCCCGTCGACGTGCCGCACCGTCAGCTCGGGGTCGTCGGCGCGCACCGTGCCCGCACCCACACACACGGCCTGCGACTCGGCCCGCAGGCGGTGGACCTCGGTCCGGGCCTCGGTCGAGGTGATCCACCGGCTCGATCCGTCGGCCGCCGCGGTGCGCCCGTCGAGGGTCGACGCCAGCTTCAGCACCACGAACGGTCGCCCGGTCCGCCGGTGATGGAGGTACGGCCGCAGCTGTTCCTCGGCCTCGCGGCGTCCGACGCCGACGGTCACGTCCACTCCTGCGGCGCGCAGGTGGGCGATGCCGCGGCCGGCCACCTTCGGGTCGGGATCCTCGATCGCCACGACCACGCGGGCCACCCCGGCTTCGACGAGCGCGTCCGCGCACGGTGGCGTGCGACCATGGTGGCTGCACGGCTCGAGCGTCGTGTAGACGAACGCCCCGCGCAGGTCGCGTCCGGCGTGACGCGCGGCGTCCATGGCCACCACCTCGGCGTGGCGCCGGCCGGGCGGCTCGGTGGCGCCCTCGAACGCCTCGCCCGATGCCGTCAGGACCACGGCACCGACCCACGGGTTCGGTGCCGATCGCGTCCGCGCCGGACGGGCTGCCTCGAGCGCCCGCGCCATCCAGGTGTCGTCGCTGTCGTTCATCCCTGGCGCGCTCCGAGCGCGAGCGGCCCGAAGGTCGTGTGACACGTCCGGCACCAGAACGCTTGCTCCAGCTCGGTCCCGCAGGGCCGATGGACCAGCACGGTGCGGCCGTCCGGATCGCCGAACCAGCGGGCTCCCCACAGCACGAGGGCCACCAGCATGGGCGACAGCTCGATGCCCATCGCCGTGAGGCGGTACTCGTAGCGGACGGGGTGCTGCTGGTACGGGGCGCGTTCGACGATGCCCGCGGCCGTGAGCTTGCGGAGCCGGTCGGACAGAACGGGGCGTGAGATGCCGAGGTCGTCGATGAGCTCGTCGAACCGCCGCAGGCCGCGGAACAGCGCCCGGACCACCAGGATCGACCAGCGATCGCCAACCAGCGACACGACGGCCGCGATGCCCGCGTCGGCCGCAGGGGTCGGGGCGGCGTCGTCGGGGGTCACGGGCCGCAGGCTACCGGGGATCGCGTAGTGAGTTCGCATTCCACACTCACTCGCCGGTACGCTCCGCCGATGCCGGATGCCGCCGCTTCGCCGACCCCTGACACCAGCTGGACCACCGACCTCGCGCCCGCCGACCGGGCGCTGCTCGACACCCCGCTGGCGGACCTGATGCAACGGGCCCGGCGGCGCCGCGACGCCCGGACCGGCACCAGGGTGACGTACTCGCCCAAGGTGTTCATCCCGCTCACGACGCTGTGCAACGACTCGTGCGGCTACTGCACGTTCGCCGAGTCCCCGGCGAGGGCGGCGCAGCTCTACCTCGAGCCCGACCAGGTGCTGGCCATCGCCAAGGCGGGCGCCCGCCGGGGTTGCCACGAAGCGCTCTTCACGCTCGGCGAGCGGCCCGAGCTGCGCTACCCAGCGGCACGCCAGTGGCTCTCGGATCACGGGCATGCCACGACCGTCGAGTACCTCGCCGCCATGTGCGCGCTCGTCATCAAGGAGACCGGTCTCCTGCCGCACGCCAATGCGGGCGCGCTCACGAGCGACGAGCTCGCCCTTCTCCGCCCCGTGTCGGCGAGCCAGGGGATGATGCTCGAGAGCCTCAACCCCGACCTCGAGTGTCACCGGAGCGCTCCCGACAAGGACCCGGCCCGGCGCATGGCCACGCTGGACGCGGCCGGCGCGCTGGCGATCCCGTTCACGACGGGCGTCCTGGTCGGCATCGGCGAGAGCCGTGAGGATCGGCTCGTCGCCCTGCGGGCCATCGCCGACAGCCACGCCCGCCACGGCCACGTGCAGGAGGTGATCGTCCAGAACTTCCTGCCGAAGTCGCTCACCGTGATGCGCAATGCGCCGGCCTGCCCGCCCGACGACTACCTGTGGACCATCGCCGCCGCCCGTCTCGTCCTCCCCGACGACGTCCGCCTGCAGGCACCGCCGAACCTCACGGACGACTTCGGCGTGCTCCTCGACGCAGGCATCGACGACTGGGGCGGCGTCTCGCCGGTGACCGCCGACCATGTGAACCCCGAGCGGCCCTGGCCCGACCTCGACCGCCTGCGCCAGGTCACCGAGGAGCGGGGCTTCGTCCTGGCCCCGCGGCTCACCGTGTACCCGCACCATGCACTCGACCCGGCCCGCTGGCTCGATGCGGCCATGCGCTTCCCGGTGCTCGACCGCGCCGACGCCGAGCTGCTCGGACGGGACGATCCCGGTGCCCACTTCCCCGAGAAGGTGTCGGGCACCGTCGACACCGGCGATGGCGCCGACGTGATCCTGGTCGGCGAGCGTTCGACGGCCTGGTACTCGGGCGCCGATGCGACGCCGACGCTGCTCGTCGCGCCGCCCTCGGGCGTCGGCGGCCGCGTGGCGGAGGTGCTGGCCGGCGTGCGCGCGGGCCAGGAGCCCGGCATCGAGGAGCTGGTAGCGCTCTTCGAGGCCCGCGGGCCCGAGGTGGCGGCCGTGGCCGCGCTGGCGGACGAGCTGCGCAGCGAGGCGGTGGGCGACACCGTCACCTGGGTCCACAACCGCAACATCAACTACACCAACATCTGCACGTTCAAGTGCAAGTTCTGCGGGTTCTCCAAAGGCCCGATGTCGCTGAACCTGCGCGGCAAGCCGTACCTGCTCACGCTCGACGACATCGCCGGGCGGGTGCGCGAGGCGGCGGAGCTTGGCGCCACCGAGGTGACGCTGCAGGGCGGCATCCACCCCGACTTCGATGGCGACTACTACATCGACGTTGCCCGCGCCGTGAAGGACGCCGTGCCCACCATGCACGTACACGGGTTCACCGCGCTCGAAGTGACCGAGGGCGCCCGCCGCCTCGGCGAGCCGCTCGCCGAGTACCTGCGCCGGCTGAAGGAGGTCGGACTCGGCAGCCTGCCCGGCACCGCGGCGGAGATCCTCGACGACGAGATCCGAGCGACGCTGTGCCCCGACAAGATCGACACCCAGCAGTGGCTCGACTGCCACGAGGCAGCCCACGAGGTCGGGCTCGGCTCGAACGTCACCATCATGTTCGGTTCCATCGAGCAGCCCGTCCACTGGGCCCGCCACCTGGTGCGCACGCGCGACCTGCAGAAGCGGACCGGGGGGTTCACCGAGTTCGTGCCCCTGCCGTTCGTGCACATGGCTTCACCGATCTACCTGCAGCGCAAGTCCCGGCGCGGCCCGACGTTCCGCGAGACGTTGTTGATCCACGCGGTCGGCCGGATCGCCTACCGCGGGCTCATCGACAACATCCAGGCGTCGTGGGTGAAGATCGGCGCGGCCGGCGTTCGCCAGCTACTGCGCGCCGGGGTGAACGACCTCGGCGGCACGTTGATGAACGAGAACATCAGCCGGGCCGCGGGTGCCACGCACGGGCAGGGCATGGAGCCCGCCGACTTCGTCACCCTGATCGATGGCCTCGGTCGCACGCTGGCGCAGCGCACCACCAGGTACGGCCGGGTCGACGCCATCGCCGCGCCGGCCTGAGCGGGTTCCCCCCTGCCGCGCGGGCGGCGGGGGGCAGCCGGTTCAGGTCAGATGCGCTCGATGATGGTGGCGGTGGCCATGCCGCCGCCGGTGCACATCGTGATGAGACCCGTGCCCAGGCCGCGGCGCTCGAGCTCGTCGACCATGGTGCCGATGAGCATGCCGCCGGTGGCGCCGATGGGGTGGCCGAGCGCCATGGCGCCGCCGTTCACGTTGCACTTGTCCCAGTCGGCGCCGGTGTCCCGCAGGAAGCGGAGCACGACCGAGGCGAAGGCCTCGTTGACCTCGATCAGGTCGATGTCGTCGAGCGTCATGCCGGCCTTGGCCAGCACGCGCTTGGTGGCGGGCCCGGGCGCGGTGAGCATGATCACGGGCTCGTCGCCGGCCACGGCGGTCATGCGGATGCGGGCCCGGCCCTTCAGGCCGTGCGCCTTGGCGTAGTCGGGCGAGGCGAGCATGAGCGCCGCAGCACCGTCGACGACGCCGGACGAGTTGCCGCCATGGTGGACGTGGTTGATCTTGTCGAGGTGCGGATAGGCGAGCAGCGCCGTCTCGTCGATGGTCAGCTCGCTGCCGCCTGGCTTGTGCGCTCCCATCTGCAGGAAGCTCGGCGTGAGCTTGGCCAGGTCGGCGGCCGTGGTGCCCGGTCGCGGGTGTTCGTCACGATCGAGGGCGAGGGTGCCGTCGTCGTGGAAGATCGGCACGAGGGCGCCGTCGAAGCGGCCCTCGGCCATGGCCTCGGCGGCGCGGGCCTGACTGATGACGGCCAGCTCGTCGCACTGCTCGCGGGTGAAGCCCTCGACGGTGGCGATCAGGTCGGCCGAGATGCCCTGCTGCACCATGGCGTACTGGTCGTACAGGTGCTTGTTGTTGGCCGTGAAGCCGTCGACGTGCATGGGCGACGGGCGCGACATCGACTCGATGCCGCCGGCGATCACCAGGTCCTGGTGGCCGGCGAGGATGCCCATGGCGCCGAAGTTGACCGCCTGCTGGCCCGAGCCGCAGAACCGGTTGAGCGTGACGCCGGGGGCGTCGAGCGACCAGCCGGCGTCGAGCGTGGCCATGCGGGCGATGTCCATCGAGTGGTCGCCCGACCCGGCGCCGCAGCCCATGATGACGTCGTCGACCTCGGACGTGTCGAAGCCCTGCCGGCCCTGGAGCGCGTTGAGGACCTGGGCCAGGATGCGCTGCGGGTGCACGTTGTGCAGGGCGCCGGTGTCCTTCCCCTTGCCTCGCGGCGAGCGGACGGCGTCGATGATCCAGGCTTCGCGTTCCACGGTGTCTCCCCAAGCGACCGGCGCCGACGCACAGCTCGGCGCGTAGGAGGCCGACCGTAGCAAGCGGGTCCGGTCGGAGCCACCTAGCGTGGCTGGTCATGACGACGCTCGCCGAGGCCCGCCACCGGGCCGCCGCCCTCGACGCCATCGATCCGCTCCGCCGCCACCGAGAGCGGTTCACGTTGCCCGACGGCGTGGCGTACTTCGACGGGAACTCCCTCGGCGCGCTCACCACCGCCGCGCGCGCCGCGGTGGCCGAGGTGGTCGACGGCCCGTGGGGGACCGGCCTCATCCGTTCGTGGAAGGAGGCCGGCTGGATGACGCTGGCCCAGCGGACGGGGGACCGGATCGCGCCGCTCGTCGGCGCCGCGCCCGGCACCGTGGTCGCCTGCGACTCCACGTCGGTCAACGTCTACAAGACGCTGACGGCTGCGGTGCGGCTGCGTCCCGGCCGAACCCGCCTGCTCGTCGACGCCGACGACTTCCCGACCGACCTGTACGTGGCGCGCAGCGTGGCCGAGCAGCACGGTCTCGAGCTCGTGGCGGCGCCCGCCGCCGAGCTGGCGGGTCTGCTCGACGAGCGCGTGGCCGTGCTCACCGCGACCCACGTCGACTACCGCTCGGCGCGGGTCCTCCCGCTCGACGCGCTCACGGTGCGGGCCCACGACGTGGGTGCGTTGGTGGTGTGGGACCTGGCCCATACGGCGGGGGCGCTGCCCGTCGACCTGGCGGGCGCCGCGGTCGACTTCGCCATCGGGTGTGGCTACAAGTACCTGAACGGCGGGCCGGGCGCGCCGGCATTCGTGTACGTGGCACCGTCGCTCGTCGCCGACGCGCACCAGCCGCTCTCGGGCTGGTTCGGCCATGCCGACCCGTTCGCGTTCTCGACGGGCTACGCACCGGCGCCGGGCGTCGAGCGCTTCCTGAGCGGCACGACCGGCGTGCTCGGCATGACGGCGCTGCACGCCGCGCTCACGGCGTTCGAGGACACGACGATGGAGGTCGTGCGGACCAAGAGCACCTCGCTGACGTCACTGTTCGTGGAGCTGGCGATCGAGGTGCTGGTCCCGCGGGGCTACCGCCTCGCGTCGCCCATAGATGCGACCGAGCGGGGCAGCCATGTCGCCCTCGGTCACGCCGACGGCGAGGCCGTGCTCGCCCACCTGCAGGCCGCCGGCATCCTGGCCGACTTCCGCCCGCCCGACCTGCTGCGCTTCGGCTTCGCGCCGCTGTACAACACCCACACCGAGGTGGTGCTGCTGGCCGAGGCGCTCGCGACCGCCTGATCGAACCCGTCGGTTCAGCGGCGCAACGAGGCCAGTTGGGTCGTGTGGAGCGGAAGGTGGAACCGGGCCTGCGTGGCGAGCACCCCGGCCCACGGGATGGGCTCGTCGACCACCACCGTCGTGCCGTCGACCAGATGACACCGAACCGCGGTGGCGAGCTGATCGGCGTCGAGGCGGCCGACGAGGAGTCGGAACGTCTCGGCCCGACGACGGCCGAGTGCCACCAGGGCAGTCATCGAGCCGTGGGCCGCGACGACGGCGTCGAGCGCGGCCGCATCGATGGCCGGGGCGTTGTCGAGCGCCGGCTCGGCGCCGTGCACGAGCGAACGGCAGACGGCGGCCAGTACGTCGTCGTTCGTCGCGACGTGGGCCACGACCTGTTCGGCCGTCCACTCGCCGGAGTCCGGCGCACCGAAACCGCCGGCCGACGCCTCGGCGAAGAACGCCTCGTAGGCGGCCACGAGATCGGCGAGGTCGGCCGCCGAGACGTCCCGGTCGGCCACGTCGGCGAACTGGTCGAGGACGCTGCCCCAGGTGCCCGATCCGGAGTAGTCGCCGCGGGCGCCCAGGGCCCGCTCTCCGAAGGCCTCCCAGCCGTGGTGGGACAGCTCGACCCGGGTGCCGTCGACGTCCCCGGTGAAGCAGACCTCGACGCGGCTCGCCGGCCCCTCGGTGCGGCCAGGATGCCAGGCGAGCACGAGCCGGGTGGGCGGCTCCCACACCTCCACCTCGGCCCACACGGTCGTCTCGCCGGTGAGCGAGCGTTCGACCAAGCGCCCGTCCTCGAACGCGAGGCCGCCGGCCTTCCCGCCGAACAGGCCGTGGGTGGCCAGTGGCCACCACGAGCCGATGTGCTCGGTGAACAGGCGGAAGGTCTCAGTCGGCGTCCGCCGGACGTGGGCGGCTCGCAGGACGGGGGCGATCGGCATCGGGGTTCTCCTCGGACGGGTCGGCGAAGGCGACGAACGCATCGAGCACGTCGTCCCAGTAGCGATCGATGTAGGCGCGTACGGCGCTCAGGCCGTCGAGCTCGACGCGATACAGCCGGCGGGTGCCCTCGGCGCGCGACGCGACGAGTCCGGCGTCCCGGAGCACCTTGAGGTGCTGCGACACGGCGGACTGCGACACGGGGACGGCGTCCGTGAGCTCTCGCACCGTGCGCTCGCCTCCCCGCAACAGCTCCAGGAGCTGCCGACGGGAGGGATCCCCCAATGCGTCGAGGACGCGCGCTGCATCAGTCACTGCGAATCATTAGCGCACACTGATGAACGGCCGTCAACCACCGAGATCGCCCCCCGGGGATCAGGCCCGCGCGGTGAAGGTGACCGGCAGGGTCTGCAGGCCGTGGAGCACGTAGCTGTGCTCGTACGACAACTCGGTGAGGTCGCCGGCCGGGCGCAGGTCGTCGAGCCGAGCGAGCAGCACCTCAAGCGCGATCCGCCCCTCGGCGCGGGCCAGTGCGGAGCCGATGCAGTAGTGCTCGCCATAACCGAAGGCCAGGTGTCGCATGCTGTTCGTCCGGCACGGGTCGGGCGTCTCGGCGTCGGCGAACAGACGCTCGTCGCGGTTGCCGGCGGCGTACACCAGCATCAGGTGCGATCCCTTCGGGATCGGCACGCCACCTACCTCGGTGTCCTCCAACGCCATGCGCCACAGGCCCTGCACGGGCGCCTCGAGGCGCAGCGCCTCCTCCACGAAACCGGGGATGAGCGTCGGGTCGTCGCGGAGCCGCTGCAACAGCTCGGGCCGCTCGAGCAGGATGCGCACCGACGAGGCGATGAGCTTCGTCGTCGTCTCGTTCCCGGCCACGAGGAACTGGTTGAACATCGCCAGCATCTCCTCGGTCGACAGCGGCTGCCCGTCGAGCTCGGCTTGGACCACGTCGGTGATCAGGTCGGCGCGGGGCTCGGCCTGGCGTTCCGCGATCTTCTGACCGAAGTAGACGAAGAACTCGCTCTGCGACAGCAGCAGCGAGCGCAGCTGGTCCTTCGACATGTTGTGGTTGCCGATGGCGGCGACGAAGTCGTCCGACCACCGCTTGAAGATGGGCAGGTCGTCGTCGGCCACGCCCAGGCACTCGGCGATGATGGTGAGCGGGAGCAGCACCCCGTACTCGTGGACGAGCTCGGCGGAGCCGCGGGCGGCGAACGCGTCGACGAGCTGGTTGGCCACCTCGCGGATGCGGGGCTCGAGCGCCTTCACCTTGGGGGGCGTGAACGCCCGGTTGACGAGGCGTCGCTGCCGACCGTGGTCGGGCGGATCCGCCGAGAGCAGCACGCGGGTGCCGCCGCGCTGGCGGCCCAGCTTGGTCGCCAGGTCGGCGTCCTCGGCCAGGAGAAGTTGCAACGTCTCCATCTGCTGGCGCGCCAGCACCGGCCCGGTCGGCATGATCGACGAGAACACGTCGGGTCGTCGCGAGATGGCGACGATGTCGCCGTAGCGCGTCACCATGTAGCTCTCGATCTCGGGCGCGTACACGACCGGCTGCTCCTCGCGGAGCTTGTCGAAGTGCGGATACGGGCACTTGAGCGCCTCGGCATCGAGCGCGAACAGCTTGTCGACGTCCCCCAGGATGGTCATGGGCCGGACCTTATCCACCCCGCCGACGTCGCGTGGCACGCGCCGGCAAGGAATTGACTCGCCGGTCACTTCACCCCGGTAGGGTAGGGAGGTACCGGCCTGGTAGCTGGGTCGGCCACCCGGCCGGTCGTAGGCTGGGCCGAAAGAACGAGGGGGACGGGCATGAGCGGTCGCGAGCAGCTGGTGGCGATGGGTCGTCGGGGCCTGGACATCCTGAGCAGCGGCAACATCCCGCTCGAAAAGGACGTCTTGCGGGTGCCGACCACCAACTACACGGACCCGGAGCGCTGGAAGATCGAGATGGACCGGGTGTTCAAGCGGCTCCCGCTCATGCTGGCGTTCTCGGCCGAGCTCCGCGAGCCCCACTCGTACCGCGCCATGGAGGTCGCCGGTGTCCCGGTGCTCCTCGTGCGCGGCGACGACGGCGCCATCCGGGCGTTCGTCAACATGTGCAGCCATCGCGGGGCCCAGGTCGTGCCCGACGGGACCGGCGAGGGCCGTCGCTTCTCGTGCCCGTACCACGCCTGGACCTACGACACCCATGGCGACCTCGTCGGCGTGCTCGACGCCAACGACTTCGGCGACATCGACCGCTCGTGCATGGGCCTCACGCCGCTGCCCGTCGCCGAGCGCGCCGGACTGATCTGGGTCGTCCTCACCCCCGGTCGTTCCATCGACTTCGACGCGTTCCTGTGCGGCTACGACGAGCTCCTGGCCCACCACCACTTCGAGAACTGCCGCGTGGTCGGGCAGCAGACCCTGGTCGGCCCGAACTGGAAGGTCGCCTACGACGGCTACCTCGACTTCTACCACCTGCCCATCCTGCACCGGAACACTTTCGGCCCCGACATGTCGACCAAGGCCATCTACGACGCGTGGGGCCCGCACCAGCGCGTGAGCTCCGACCGCGCCTTCGCCAAGATCTCCGACAAGCCCGAGGCCGAGTGGACCGACGCCGACCTCACCGGCGGTGTGTGGACGATCTTCCCGCACGTGTCGATCGCCGCGTTCGACAACGGTCGTGTGTACATGGTGTCGCAACTGTTCCCCGGGAAGAACGTCGGCGAGTCGTACACGATCCAGAACTTCCTGCACACGTCGCCCGAGCCCACCGAGGGCGAGGAGGAGTTCATCGCCGAGCGGATGGCCTTCAACCTGCACGTCGTGCGCGACGAGGACTACTTCACCGGCCTGCGCATCCAACGCAACGTCGAGACCGGCGCGAAGAGCGACTTCATGTTCGGCCGGAACGAGGGTGGCGGGCAGCGGTTCCACGGCTGGGTGCAGACCATCCTCGACACCGACGACGATGCCTTGCCGGACCTGTTCCGCCGGGCCTCGGCCAAGCGCACCACCCCCTGACGAGCGCCGCCGGGTCGGGCGTTCAGCAGTCGCCGGCGAACACCATGCCGACGACCTCGCCGCCGAGCAGGATCGGCTCGTAGCGGGCCAGGTACCAGTCGCCCACCACCTTGGCGACGCCCTCGAACGGGCGACCGTCGAGCACCGCGGCCAGCACGGGGTTGGGCCGGCCCGCCGGGTCGCGGGCGACGACGGCCGTTCCCGTGGCCCGGGTGCCGTCGGGGCGCCGGACGCTCGTGGCCACTCGCACCATGTCGCCGGACGGCCCGACGCGACGGAACACGGTCGCCTTGGCGCCGGCCCGCGCCGTCACGTCGTCGACCAGGGACGCCAGGTCCGCGCCGCTACCGAGCACGAGGGCCCGCACGTGCGCCTCGATGACCGACCCCGTCGACTGGTCCGTTGCCCGCACGACGGTTGCCGACGCCGCCAGGCCGAAACCGCCCCGCTCGCCGACCAGACCCCACAGCTCCGTCAGATCGCGTCGCAGCTTGCCCTGCACCGATCCTTCGACCACGAACGTGGAGGCTCGCTCGATGACCCGGATGTCGACGTCGGCGTCGGCCAGTTCGGCATGCAGGGCGGCGATGTCGTCGCCGAGGGCCCGGAAGTCGTCGTCGGCCCGGACGAGCGACGTGAACGCCGAGTCGGCCTGGGCGGTGCCGGCGTCGACCGACGACGCTGCGCCGGTCGACGCCTTCCGGAGTTCGCCCACGATGGTGGTCACTTCGCGCGCCGTGCGAGCGGTCTCGTCGGACAGGTCCCTCACCCCGTCGGCGACGACGGCGAATCCGCGCCCGGCCTCGCCGGCGCGGGCGGCCTCGATCGTGGCATTGATGGCCAGCAGTCGCGTCTGGGCCGAGATGGCCTCGATGCCCTCCGCCAGTCGCACGATCCGATCGGCGGAGCCGACGACGTCGTGGACCACGCCGGCCGCCGCCCCGAGCGAGCGGCGCATCTCGTCGAAACCGCGCCGGACCTCCGCCAGCTCCGACGCGGTGCGAGCGGACAGTTGGGCGTTGGCGGCCGCCACGTCGGCGGATCGGGCGACGCGACCGGCCAGCGCGCCCGCTCGTGCGGTCACGTCCTGGCTGGCGCGCACGGTGCCCGACACGTTCATCGCCACCTGGGTCAGGCTCACACCGAGCCGGTCGTGGTCGTCCACCGGCAGGCACCGGGCGGCCAGGTCACCAGCCGCCAACGCCTCGGCGAACCGGGCGACCTGCTCGTGGCGGCCGTCGAGCGCGCTCGACACGGTCTCGACGGCGGATGGCACCGCCGTGGCCCTCACGGCTCGGGCCGTCGGGTGCGTCGAGCTCGCCTCGGCCCGCCCCTGCGCCCCGGCGAGCGCATGCCGGCGCGAGACCCAGGCGGCCGACCCGTGAGTGGCCAGCAGGACGACGATGACGAGCGCGCTACCCACGGTGGTTTCGATCGGCCGACCTGACAGAAACATGAGGATCCGGCACTCGGCGCCACTGGGCGGGACCAAGGGCCCTAACCCGGGCGCGCTGCCGTGCCCGACGATGCCAGGGACACGACGAGGAGGGTTCATGACCGCGACGGACCGACCGGTGGGGTTGAGCGTGTGGGAGCAGGAGCTCCTCGACACGATCACGGGGCACATCGCCAACGAGGGCGAGCTGCTGAGCGAGTACGACGAGCTGGCCGCCCATTCCACGGGCCACGTGCGCTTCCTGGTGGAGCTCATCGGCGACGACGAGGCCCGCCACCACAAGCTGTTCGAGCAGTGGGCCACATCGCTGCGGGCCTTTCCGTTCGAGAGCGGTTCGGCCGACGCTCTCCCGGCCCTGCACCGCGAGGAGGACCCCGAGCGCGTGCTCAGCGCCGCCGATCGTCTGCTGTTCGTCGAGAAGCAGGACGACCGCGATCTCAAGCGTCTGCGCAAGGAGCTCGGCGACGTCGAGGAAACCACCCTGTGGGCGCTGATGGTCGACCTCATGCGGCTCGACACGGCCAAGCACATCCGGATCCTCGAGTTCCTGCGCGAC
The DNA here is from genome assembly GCA_031423915.1 of Actinomycetes bacterium. GTDB lineage: Bacteria > Actinomycetota > Acidimicrobiia > Acidimicrobiales > Ilumatobacteraceae > JANMAT01. The sequence goes on from JANPGL010000671.1 coordinate 15,578, forward strand.
CACGCCCGCCAGTCGATCAAGCGGTCGTAGCGGGACCGCCGCTCGGCTCTACTGGCGCACGACGTCGACGGCCACGTCGAGCGTGCTCTTCGTCGACTCGGTGAAGATCACGCCCTTCAACGGGGTCACGTCGTAGTAGTCGCGACCCCAGCCGGTGACGACGAAGCGGTCGTCGACGACGAGGTCGTTGGTCGGATCGAGATCGACCCAGCCATGGCCCGGCACGAGCACCCCCGCCCACGCGTGCGACGCGTCGGCTCCTTGCAGCTTCGTCTGGCCCGGTGGAGGCTGCGTCTCGAGGTACCCGCTGACGTAGCGAGCCGCCAGGCCGAGCGACCGGACGCACCCGACGAACAGGTGCGCGAAGTCCTGACAGACGCCGGAGCGGAGGTCGAGAACTTCGTCGAGACCGGTCGAGACCGACGTCGTTCCCGGCTCGTAGTGGAACTCGGCGTTGATCCGGTGCATCAGGTCGATGGCACCGGCCACCACCGGCCGCCCGACCGGGAACGACGGAGCGGCGTAGCCGGCCACGGCCGCGCTCACCGCCACCAGCGGCGACGGGAGCACGAACTCCACGGCGTCGACGACGTCGGGCTCCAGCGAGGTGCGCAGCGCGTCGCGCACGTCCTCCCACGCCGGCCCGTCCAGCACGAGCGACGTGGGTTCCACCTCGACGCGCGAGGTCGCCGTGACCACCAGGCGGTCGTGCGTTCGCAACACCGAGAAGTACAGGGCGCGGTTGCCGTACACGTCGGTGTGCTCCCGCTGGTCGACGGGTGCCGGGTCGATCACGACCTGAGCGTCGACTCGTTGGCGCCCGGGCACCTGGCGGGGCAGCAGGACGGCCAGCCCGTACGACGCCGTGACGGGGTCGTCGTAGCCGTACTCGGTCCGGTGGGTGACGACGTAGCGGGTCATGCCAACTTCCGCTGGGGCAGTTGGTGCGTGAAGTGGAGCCGGTCGATGGCGTCGGCGATGGCCATCAACCGATCCACGAGGTGCCACAGGAAGTCGTCGAGGGCCGGGCGCGTGCCGTCTGCCGCGGTCTCGGCCAGCGTCGCGGTGTCGACGACGCGCAGCGCCGTGGACGTCTCGAGCACGAGCCGCTGCACCTCGTCGAGGCGTCCGAACACGGCCGACGAGGGGAACGAGGCGGCGGCCTCGGTGAGGCGCTGGAGCTGGTAGGCGATCGAGCGCGGGTTGGTGGCGTCGAGCAGGAGCAGGTCGAGCACCGTGGCCACGCGCGCCTTGGACCGATACCGACGGCGGTAGGTGATGATGCTCTCGGCCGCGGTGAGCACCGACTCGAGCAGGAGGCTGTCGGTGGCCGTGTCGCGTTCGATCGTCAGCGTGACCCGCAGCAGCGATGCCAGATGGATGGAACGCTCGACGCGTCGACCGGCGTCCTGGAACCGCCAACCCGCGTCGCGCACGAGGCTCTCGGCCTCGAGCCCGGCCAGGGCCAGCAGACGCTGCAGCACGGCGGTGAGCGTGGGCACCACCACCGCGGTCCGGTCGCCTCCGCGGTCGCCCTCGGCCAGGTCGCGCTCCAACCCGGCGAGCACGCTCCAGGTGTCGAGCGAGAGCTGATCGCGCACGGTGCGAGCCGACGCCATCACGGCGTGCACGGCGTAGGCGACCGAGCCCGGCCGGTAGGCGTCGAAGACGAGCGACGAGAGCTCCTGCGTCGGGTGCTCGATGTCGCCGCCGACGAACCCGGGGTAGGTCGTGGTCACGTGGGTGAGCGCCTGGTACAGCGTCGTCAGGCAGGCGGTCCCGGCGGGGTTGGCGGCGTGCTGGAACTCGTTGCGGCGATCGTGGACGACGCGCAGGAGGCGGACGGCGTCCTCGGCCCGTTCGGCGTAGCGCGACAGCCAGAACAGGTTCTCGCCGGCCCGCGCGGAGACCGACTGCTCGGGCGCGGCGCCCACGAGGGGTGGGCCCTCCTCGAGCCAGAACCCCGTCGAGACCTCGGGCTCGCTCGACAGGATCCAGGTGTCCTTGCTCCATGCCCCCGACTGGTTGGCGATGATCCGTCCGGCCTCGGGACCGTCGGCGACGCGGGCCAGGCCGCCGGTCATGGCCACGTACGAGCCGCGGCGGGACACCAGGAACGACCGGAGCACCATGCGGCGCGGCGAAAGCCCCTCGTCGGTGAGCGCCGGGACGCACGGCAGCGACAGCTCGGCCTGCCCGACCCACTCGTGGGGACGGGCCGTCACCCGACGACGCAGATCGTCGAGCTGGGCGGCGCTCAGGCCCGAGCCCATCACGGCACCCGGGCCCACCGGCCGGGCGATCGGCTTCAGCACCAGCCGGTCGAGGTTGGCCAGCACGTGGGCAAGCGATTCCGGCTCGCCGCACCACCACGTGGGCACGCACGCCAGGCGCAGCTGCTCACCCAGCAGCGTGGTGGCCAGACGGGGCAGGAAGGCCATCAGCGCGGGGTTCTCCAGGACGCCGGAGCCGAGCGTGTTGACGACGCTGACCCGACCTTGGCGGCAGGCCTCCACCAGACCCGGGACGCCCAGCTCGGAGTCGGGTCGCAGCTCCAGCGGATCGCTCCAGCCGGCATCGAGTCGACGCAGGATCACGTCGACGGGTTCGAGGCGGCCGAGGGCGCGCAGCCAGACCCGGCCGTCGCGCACGACCAGATCGCTGCCCACCACGAGCGGGTAGCCGAGCGTCGAAGCCAACAGCCCGTGCTCGAACGCGGTCTCGCTGTGGGGGCCCGGCGTGAGCAGCACGATCCGGGGATCGTCGGCGCCGGTCGGCGCGACCTCCTGCAGCGACGATCGCAGCGTCCGGAAGAACGGTGCGAGGCGGTGCACCTGAGCGTCCCGGTACAGGCTCGGGAACACCCGCGAGGTGACCGTGCGGTTCTCGAGGGCGTAGCCGGCGCCCGAAGGGGCCTGGGTGCGGTCGGCCAGCACGTGCCACTCGCCGTCGGGGTTGCGGGCCAGGTCGACCGCCAGGGTGAACAGCTGGTGGGGCCCGACGAGCCGCACCCCGTGCGCGGGGCGCAGGTAGCCCGGGTGGCCGAACACCAGCTCGGGAGGCACGACGCGTCGATGGACGAGCTGACGGGCGCCGTACAGGTCGGTGAGCACGGCGTCGAGCAGTTCGGCCCGCTGGATGAGGCCTTCCTCGATGTGGCGCCACTCGGTCGACTCGAGCACGAGGGGCACGGGATCGAGGCGCCAACGGTCGTCGCCGGCGGCGCGGCGCCGCTCGGCGGTGTCGATGGTGACGATCTCGGACAGCCCGCCGACGTCGGATTCGGCGAAGCGGTGGTACGTGACACCGTCGTCGGCCAGCAGCCGGTCGGTCTCCGCCCGCCGCCGCTCGAGCTCGCTCGTTCCGAGGGATTCGAGGCTGCCGAGCACCGACTGCCAGTGCCGTCGCGGGGCGCGGTCGGGCCCCAGCATCTCGTCGTAGGCGCCGGAGGGCGGTCGATAGGCGTCGAGCACGGGAGGTGGGGGTGCGCCGGTCACCGGGGGGTGCGGCGCAGATCGAGTGTACGCGGGTGCTCCCCGCCGCTCGCGGCGAGGTCGGCGCGCAGGTCGGCCACGTCGATGGGTCCCGTCGTGTGCCCGGCCGCCTCGAACCGGCTGACGCGACGGGCCTCGGCCTCGTTGGCGTTCACCGGCCGCCGCTCGTACGCCCGCCCGCCCGGGTGCGCGACGTGGTACGTGCAGCCACCGGCCGAGCGGGCGTTCCACACGTCGACCAGGTCGAACACGAGCGGTGTGTGGACGCCGATCGTCGGGTGGAGGGCCGACGACGGCTGCCACGCCTTGTACCTCACCCCACCGACGAAGGTTCCGGGCTCGGCGGTGGGCGCCAGCGGCACGGGCCGGCCGTTGCAGGTGACGACGTGGCGTCCTTCGGTGAGCCCGCGCACCAGCACCTGCAGCCGCTCGGTCGACGAATCGACGTAACGGGCCGTGGCGTTGGTTCCCTGCTCTTCTCCGAGCACCAGCCATGGCTCGATGGCGCCCCGCAGTTCGATGCCGACACCGGCGACCTGGACGTCGCCGATGCGCGGGAAGCGGAACTCGAGGAAGGGGTCGAACCAGGCCCGTTCGACGGCGAACCCGTGGGCCGCGAGGTCGTCGACGATCTCGTCGAGGTCCTGCGTGGCCCACCACGGCAGCAGGAACCGATCGTGCAGCTCGATGCCCCAGCGCACGAGGGCTTGGCGGTACGGCTCCCGCCAGCAGCGGGCCACGAGCGCCCGCACGAGCAGCGCCTGCACGAGCGCCATGCGCGGGTGCGGCGGCATCTCGAAGCCGCGCAGCTCGACGAGGCCGAGCCGACCGCGCTCGCCGTCGGGGCTGAAGAGCTTGTCGATGCAGAACTCGGCCCGGTGGGTGTTGCCGGTGACGTCGACGAGCAGATGGCGGAACAGCCGGTCGACGAGCCACGTCGGCTTCGGGTCCGGGTGACGGTCGAGCTCGGCGAAGGCGATCTCGAGCTCGTACAGGTTGTCGTCGCGCCCTTCGTCGACACGGGGCGCCTGGCTCGTCGGCCCGATGAAGCGAGTCGAGAACACGTAGGAGAGCGACGGGTGGTGCTGCCAGTAGGTGACCAGGCTGCGGAGCAGGTCCGGGCGGCGCAGGAAGGGCGAATCGGCCGGGGTCGCCCCGCCCAACGTGATGTGGTTGCCGCCGCCCGTCCCGGCGTGGGTGCCGTCGAGACCGAACGTCTCGGTCGACAGGCGCGTGGCCCGGGCGTCGTCGTACAGGTCGGCGACGAGCGACGACAGCTCGTCCCACGACGCCGCCGGCTGCACGTTGACCTCGATCACGCCGGGGTCGGGCGTCACCGTCACGGTCCGCACGCGAGGGTCGGCCGGCACGGCGTACCCCTCGAGGACGATCGCCTGTCCGAGCGCGTGCGCGACCACCTCGACGGCGGCCACGAGATCGATGGCATGCTCGAGCTCGGGGATGGGCGGCAGGAACACGTGGACCCGGTCGCCGCGCGGTTGGACGCAGACCGCCGAGGTCGGCGCATCGGCGAGCGGCACCTCGACGGCGCCGACGGTCGGGCGGTCGGCCGGGTCGTCGAGCGGCGGCCGCTCGGCGAACCCCGACCGCTCCGGGTCCTGCGACGCCGGTGTCCACGAAAGCGACGACAGCGGGAGCCGCATGCCGACAGGGGAGTCGCCGGGGACCAGGAACAGCGCGCCGCGCCGCAGCGTCCAACGCGTCGTCGCCCAGCGGCCGCCGTGGTGGAAGAGCGGGAAGACCCAACCCACCGGCGCGGACGCCTCCGCCTGCAGCCGTCCGAGGGCCGCGCGTCGGGCGGCCGCGTCGGCGAGCTCCGTGGCGATGCCGTCGACCGGGCTCGGCGGATCGCCGTTGGGCAGCACCGCTTCCGCGGCGAGGCGCACCAGCGGGTCCTCGTAGGCAGGGTGGCGGCAGGCGGCCGGTATCCCCAGGTGATCGGTGAGGCGCAGGGCGAAGGCCTCGGCCGCCGCTCGCGCCCGGGCGCTCGTAGGGGTGCCGGGCTCGTCGGGGTCCACCAGCAGCGCGTCGTCACGCCACAGCGGTCGGCCGTCGGTGCGCCACTGGAGTGAGATCTGCCAGCGGGGGAGCGGCTCGCCGGGATACCACTTTCCCTGGCCGTGCTGGAGCAGGACACCGGGGCCGTGTCGCTCGGCGAGCCGCCGAGCCAGCTTCCCGGCGAGGGCGCGCTTGCTCGGCCCGTCGGCGCCGATCGTCCACTCGGGGCTCTCGCGGTCGTCGGCAGACACGAAGGTGGGCTCGCCGCCCTGGGTGAGCCGGACGTCCTCGGCGGCCAGGACCGTATCGACGCGCCGTCCGGCCGCGTCGATGCGAGCCCATTGCTCGTCGCTGTACGGCCGCGTCACCCGCGGGTCCTCGTGGACCCGGCGGACGACGTTGTGGTAGCTGAACTCGACCTCGCACGGCTCCAGCGCGCCCTCCACCGGCGCAGCCCGGGCGGGCTCGGGTGTGCAGGCCAGCGGGATGTGTCCCTCGCCGGCGAACAGCCCCGACGTCGGGTCGAGGCCGATCCAGCCGGCCCCCGGAACGAACACCTCGCACCACGCGTGCAGGTCGGTGAAGTCCTCGGTGGGGCCGGAGGGCCCGTCGAGCGGCTTCTCGTCGGCGACCAGCTGCACCAAGTAGCCCGACACGAACCTGGTGGCGAGGCCGAGGTGCCGCAGGAGCTGCACCTGGAGCCAGGCGGTGTCGCGGCACGACCCGACGGCCTTGTCCAGCGTCTCTTCGGGCGTCTGCACGCCCGGTTCGAAGCGCAGGCTGTAGGCCACGTCGCGCTGGAGCCGTTGGTTGACGCCCCAGAGGAACGACACGGTCGGGATGCCGCCCGCGGGCACCGGGGGCTGGCCGGCGAGCCACTCGCGCACGAGCGGCCCGGCCGCGTCGACACGCAGGTAGGGCGCCAGGTCGGCGGCCAGTCCCGCGTCGTAGACGAACGGGTAGTGCTCGGCCTCCTCCTCGAGGAAGAAGTCGAACGGGTTGACCACCGTCATCTCGGCGACGAGGTCGACGGTGAAGCTCAGCTCGCGCGCCGGCTCCGGGAACACGAGCCGGGCCTGGAAGTTGCCGTACGGGTCCTGCTGCCAGTTGACGAAGTGCTGCTCGGGCTCGACGTGGAGCGAGTACGCCAGGATCGGCGTGCGCGTGTGGGGCGCGGGCTTCAACCGCACCACGTGCGGGGACAGACGCACCGGCCGATCGAAACGGTAGACCGTGCGATGCTCGATGGCGACGCGGATCGGCACCGGCTGGCCCGTCAGACCGCGGTCAGCGCGGAGCCGGCGGGCGACAGCGTGAAGTAGGTGTCGCTCACGGCTTCGTGCAACGTGCCGATGCCGACCTGCAGCTGATCGATGAACGTGTGGACCTCGGCCGCGTCCATGGCGGCCACGTCGACATCGACCATGAGGCCCTGCACGGCGGCGCAGGCGGCCATCGGCGCCTCGTAGAACGGGAGCTCGAGCAGCGAGCGCGAGCCGGCGGTGAGGCAGTGCTCGACCGATCGGGGGAACTGGGGGTTGCGCAACAGGAAGCGCAGCGCCTCGGGACCCGAGACGCCGGCGCGTGACGAGCGCAGGAACATCTGGTGGGCGCTGAGCGAGCGCAGCACGCTCGACCAGATCACGTCGGCGTACGGCTGGAGCTGGGCGGCGCCGGCGCCGAGGAACACGCCGGCCTGCACGTCGATGACCCGGGTCGTCATGTCGGCCCGCTCGAGGTGGCGACCGATCTCGAGGAACGACCACGTCTCGTCGTGGCTCATGACGCCGTTGAGGAGACCGGCCAGCATCTGGCACCGCCGGATGACCGTGGTCGTCCAGGACAGGCGCGTACGCCGGTCGACGGCGTGACCGGCGTTCTGCTCGACCCAGAGGTGGAGCGAGTTCAGTTCCTCCCACGCCGACTCCGGCAGGACCGACCGGGTGAGTCGCAGGTTGGCGCGGGCGGCGGCCAGACACGACCGCACCGACCCGGGATGACCGGCGTCGGCGGTCAGCAGGCGCACGACGGCCTCCTCGGTGGGGCTGGCGACGTCCTCGGCGGTGCCGGTGACGAGCAACAGCGGCGCCCAACCCAGGCCGGCGGCCCGGGGCAGATCGAGGAACAGCTTGCTGTGGACCTCGACGAGGCGCGCGGTCGCCTCGGCGCGCTCTAGGTAGCGGGCCGACCAGTAGACGTTCTCGGCGACGCGTGACAGCAGCATCATGGGGCCCTTCTGATCGGAGTGACGGTCGGGTCGACGATCCATGTGTCCTTGCTCCCTCCGCCTTGTGACGAGTTGACGACGAGCGAACCCTTGCGCAGCGCGACGCGCGTGAGCCCGCCGGCGGTGACGTAGCTGGTCTCACCCGACAGGATGAACGGGCGCAGGTCGAGGTGGCGCGGCTCGATGCTGTCGCCCTCGCACAGCGTGGGTGCCGTCGACAGGCTCAGTATCGGCTGGCCGACGTAGTTGCGTGGGTCGGCCAGCACCCGCCGCTTCACCTCGTCGCGCTGCTCGGCCGTCGACGGCGAGCCGATGAACAGGCCGTAGCCGCCCGACTCGTTGGCCGGCTTCACCACCATCCGCTCGAGGTTGGCCAGCACATGGCTGCGCTCGTCGGCCAGGTGGCAGCGGAACGTGGGCACGTTCGGGATGAGCGGATCCTCACCCAGGTAGTAGCGGATGAGGTCGGGCACGTAGGCGTAGACGACCTTGTCGTCGGCCACGCCCGCCCCGGGCGCGTTGGCGATGCCGACCTTGCCGGCGCGCCACGCCCGCATGAGTCCCGGGACACCGAGTGCGGAGTCGGAACGGAACACCTCGGGATCGAGGAAGAGGTCGTCGACCCGTCGGTAGATCACGTCGACCCGGACGGGCCCGCCCACGGTGCGCAGGTAGACGCAATCATCGCTGTCGACGAACAGGTCGGGGCCCTCCACCAGCTGGGCGCCCATCTGCTGGGCCAGGAACGAGTGCTCGAAGTAGGCGGAGTTGAAGATGCCGGGCGTGAGGACGGCGATCACCGGTTGGTCGCCGGGCCGCGGCGACAGCGAGGCGAGGAGCTCGAAGAGCTTGTTGGGGTACGAATCGACCGGATGGATGTCGAGGTCCCGGAACAGGTCGGCGAACACGCGCTTGGTCACCTGTCGGTTCTCGAGCAGGTACGACACCCCGGACGGGACGCGCAGGTTGTCCTCGAGCACGTACATGGTGCCGTCGGCGTCGCGCACGAGGTCGCTGCCGCAGATGTGCGCCCACACGCCGAGGGGTGGCTCGACGCCCATGCACTCGGCTCGCAGGTTGACCGAATCGCTCAGCAGCTCGGCCGGGAACACACCGTCGCCCACCACCTTGCGGTCGCCGTAGATGTCGGCGATGAACAGGTTGAGCGCCTGCAGGCGCTGGACGAGCCCCTCCGTGGTGCGGGCCCACTCCTGGGCGGTGATCACGCGGGGGATGATGTCGAACGGCCAGGCGCGGTCGACGTTCGTCCCGTCGGAGTACACGCTGAACGTGATGCCCATCGTGTGGATCACGCTCTCGGCGGTGCGCTGACGCTCGACCAGGTCCGGGCCGAGCTGGATGAGGCGCGCGACGACGCCGTCGCAGCCCGAGCGGGGCCGGCCCTGCCCGTCGATCAGTTCGTCCCAGGCACCTGGGCTGGCGTAATCACTCCACCACATGACAGCGACAGACTGGCCTTCCCGTGTGAGCACGATGTTTCGGCTTCATGAATCGGTCCACCCCATGATGGCCGACAACGCGGGAGGGGGCGTCCGCAGCGGGGTCGGCGTCGTGCCGGTCGCTGCGTCTGGGGCCCCCGGGACGGGGGGATCAGCCCGACCCTAGGCTGCGGCGCGTGCCCGCCGATGTTCGCTTCCACCTCGTGCGCGACCGGAGCGAGCCGGCGCAGCTCGCCGACGTCGGTGCCGCCACCGATGCCACGCTCGGGTCCTGCGGGGTCCGGCTGGCGCCGGGCACCTCCGTCGCCATCGCGCTCGGCTCCCGCGGCATCGCCGGCCTGCCCGAGGTGGCCCGCCGGGTCGTCGCCTGGGTCCGCGCCCAGGGAGCGGAGCCGTTCGTGGTCCCGGCCATGGGCAGCCACGGCGGCGCCACCGCCGCCGGCCAGCGGGCGGTGCTCGAGGGCTATGGGCTGGGGGAGGGCGACCTCGGTTGCCCCATCCGGTCGTCGATGGAGGTGGTGGCGCTCCCTGGCCTCGACGACATCGAAGTCGTCACCGACTCGCAGGCCGCCGCGGCCGGCGCCACGATCGTCATCAACAGGGTCAAGCCGCACACCGACTACACCGGTCCGTACGAGAGCGGGCTCATGAAGATGATCGGGCTCGGGCTCGGCAAGCGGGTGCAGGCCGAGGCACTGCACGCGTTCGGCGTGCCCGGGCTGCGCGACCTGATGCCGCGCGTGGCCCGGCAGGTGATGGCCCACGGCAACGTCGTGCTCGGCGTGGCCGTCGTCGAGAACGCCCGCGACGCGCCGTGCCACGTGGAGGCGGTGCCGGCAGACGCCATCGTCGACCGTGAGCCCGAGCTCCTCGCCCGAGCCCGCGCCGAGATGCCGCGCCTGCTGGTCGACCGCCTCGACGTGCTGCTGGTCGATCGGCTCGGCAAGGACGTCAGCGGGACCGGCATGGACACCAACGTCATCGGCCGCCGCATGATCGCCGGCGAAGCCGAACCGACGTCGCCCCGCATCGCCATGATCGGGGTGCACTCGCTGACGCCCGCCAGTCACGGCAACGCCACCGGGATGGGCCTCGCCGACGTGGTGAGCCGCGGGTTCGCCGCGTCGATCGACCACCCGGTCACGTCGACGAACGTGGTCACCTCCGGGTTCCTGCTGCGCGGCAAGCTGCCGATGGTGGCGACCGACGACCGCGAACTGTGGGCCTGGTGCCTGCGCGGCGCCCTGGTCCGCGATCCGGCCGCGGTGCGCGCCATGAGGATCGTCGACACTCTTCACCCCCACGTCGCGTGGGTGAGCGACGCACTGCTGGCGGACGCGACGGCTGCCGGGGCCGAGGTGGAAGCGAGCGGGCTCACCCTCCACGACGACGCCGGCCGTCTCCGTCCGTTCTCCGGCTAGCCGGAGGAGCCGTGCTCAGCCTGCGGCGAGCGCGGCCTCGATCTCGAGCTCGACCTTGACCTTGTCGCCGACCAGGACGCCGCCCGTCTCCAGCGCCACGTTCCACTCGAGCCCGAAGTCCTTGCGGCTGATCTCGGTGTTGGCCGTGAAGCCGGCCTTCGTGTTCCCCCACGGGTCCTTGGTGACGCCCTCGAACTCGAGCTCGAACTCGACGGGGCGCGTGGTGCCGCGGATCGTCAGGTCGGCGAGGAGCACGTAGTCGCTCCCGGCGGCCTTGACCCCGGTCGAGCGGAGCGTCCAGGTCGGGTTGTTGTCGAGGTCGAAGAAGTCGGCGCTCTTCAGGTGGCCATCGCGGGCCGGGTCGTCGGTGGTGAGCGACGCCACGTCGACGTTCGCCTCGACGGTAGACGCCAGGCGGTCCTCGGGCACGGTGATGGTGCCGGTGAACGCCGTGAAGTGACCGCGGGTCTTGGCGATCATGAGGTGGCGAGCCACGAACCCGACACGCGAGTGCGACGCGTCGACGTTCCAGGTACCGGGGGTGAGGTCGTGAATGCTGGCCATGGGGGTGACTCCTGGGAGCGATGGGGCGGGCCGTTCCCGCCTGGCGGGTGCAACATCCTTGCGTCCGCAAGAATTCCCCGAATTCCTTGTGCACGCAAGAAATGTGACCGACGCCTCGCGCTAGCCTCGATGTCGTGGACTGGTTGGACGACGACGAGATGCGCGCATGGCGGGGCCTCATCGAGGTCGTGGGC
>JANPGL010000672.1:0-7452 GCA_031423915.1 Actinomycetes bacterium
CCGACCTGCAGACCAAGGCCACGACGGTCGCCGGCCAGCGTGAGACCCAGTTCAAGGGCGAGTCCCTGCGTGGCCTCCTGCTGACCTCCTACGGGTTCAGCATCTTCGGCGAGAAGGCCGCATTGGCCGCCACCGTGTCGCTGCTCGCCGGCCTGGTCCTGCTGCTGGCCTCGATCGCCGGCCTCATCCACTTCCTGATGACCCCGAAGGACAAGATCGTCCTCGCACCCCACGACTCGAGGACCCCCACGATGGCGTGACCATCACACCTGCTCCTGGGGGAGCATGACGGTGCCCCGCTGGTCCGCCGGCGGGGCACCGTCGCGTCCGGGATCCCCTCGACCGTCCCGAGCGGGCTCCTAGGCTCGTCGCTCGTGACCAACCTGCCTCCTCCGGGCACCGCCGCCCAGAACGTCGACCCGCATTCGCTCATCACCACCGGCCTCGAGTTCCCCGGCTGGCGCGTCGAGCGAATCCTCGGCCCGGTCTTCGGCATCAGCGTGCGCTCGATGGGCATCGCCAACTCGTTCACCGCCGGCTTCCGAGCGATGGCCCAGGGCGAGGTGCCCGAGTACGAGCAGCTGCTCACGACCAGCCGCATGCACGCCATGGACCGCATGATCGAGCACGCTCGGGCTCTCGGGGCCAACGCCATCATCGGCTTCCGATTCGATGCCAGCGAGTTCTCCGGCCAGTTCACCGAGATCGTGGCGTACGGCACGGCCGTGATCGTGGGCGCCGACGACTGACGGCTCGATCCGTACGGTCTAATCCCTACTTGATGAGTCGGGATTCTGGGGCGTAGGGTGCGCGCCCATGAGTGAGAACTGGGGATTCGAGACCAAGCAGATCCACGTGGGCGGTGCGCCGGACCCGGCCACGGGCGCCCGGGCCGTGCCGATCTACCAGACGACCAGCTACCAGTTCCGCGATTCGGCGCACGCCGCGGCGCTGTTCGGCCTGGCCGAGGTCGGCAACATCTACACCCGCATCATGAACCCGACGCAGGGCGCGCTCGAGGCCCGCCTCCAGGCGCTGGAGGGCGGCGTCACCACGGCGCTCGGCATCCCCGGTGCGCTGTGCACCGCGTCCGGTCAGGCCGCCGAGACGCTGGCCATCACGACCATCTGCGAAGTCGGCGACCACATCGTGGCGTCGCCGTCGCTCTACGGCGGCACGTACAACCTGCTCCACTACACGCTGCCCAAGTACGGCATCACGGTCACCTTCGTCGACGACCCCGACAACCTCGACGAGTGGCGCAACGCCATCCAGCCGAACACGAAGTTGTTCTTCGGTGAGACGCTGGCCAACCCGCGCAACAACGTGTTCGACATCGAGGGCGTGTCGGCGGTGGCGCACGCGGCGGGCATCCCGCTCATGCTCGACAACACGATCCCCACGCCGTTCCTCATCCGCCCTCTCGAGTGGGGCGCCGACATCGTCGTGCACTCGCTCACCAAGTTCATCGGCGGCCATGGCACGTCGATCGGCGGTGCGATCATCGACGGTGGCACCTTCGACTGGGGCGCATCGGGTCGGTTCCCGAACTTCACCGAGCCCGATCCGAGCTACCACGGCCTGGCCTACTGGCCGGCGCTCGGGCATGGCGCGTTCATCCTGAAGGCGCGCGTGCAGGGCCTGCGCGACACCGGTGCCTCCATCTCGCCGTTCAACGCCTTCCTCATCCTCCAGGGCCTCGAGACGTTGTCGTTGCGCATGGAGCGTCACTTCGCCAACGCCGACAAGGTGGCCAACTACCTGAGCTCGCGTGACGAGGTGGAGCAGGTCATCTACGCCGGCCTGCCGTCGAGCGCCTGGCACGAGCGGGCGACCAAGTACGGCCGCGGCAAGGGCTACGGCAGCGTCCTGGCGTTCATCATCAAGGGCGGCAAGGAGGCGGGTCAGCGGTTCGCCGACGCGCTCGAACTGCACAGCCACGTGGCGAACATCGGCGACGTGCGCTCGCTCGTCATCCACCCGGCCTCGACGACCCACAGCCAGCTGACCGAAGCCGAGCAGGCCACGACGGGTGTCTACCCGGGTCTCGTGCGCCTGTCGGTCGGCCTCGAGTCGATCGAAGACATCCTGGCCGACCTCGACGCAGGCTTCCGCGCCGCCAAGGGCTGACGCCGGTTCCGGGTGCCTGGGGCGCCGCCCGCTCAGCGCAGCGGTGCGGCGTCCCGCATCCATCCACCCCAGTGGCGGATCGGTGCCGGGAGAGGTTCGTCGGCAGGCAGGCCGTCGTCGAGGACGATCGGCAGCCGGCTCAGTTCGGTGATCGGTGGCGGCTCGGCCACGACGGAATCGCCCGGGACCACGTTCATCGTTCGCCGGCCATCGAGGTCCGGTGAGAACGGCTCGAGATCGATGGGAGCCGGCGTGAAGGTCGGGATCGGCCCGCCGGTGATGCCGCCCACGATGGCGGTGTGGGCGACCTCGTCGGCGTCGGCGTTGGCGCCGGCCGCCACCGCCCGATCGGGTCGAATCGACGCGATGACGGGCTCGAACCCTCTCGACGGCTCGAACGAGATCGCGGGCGGCACGTCCTCGCTCGGCTCTCGTGCGAACAGCGGCGGCGGTGTCGTCGGCGGTGCGGCCTCGAACGTGGGCGGCGGGACCGGAGCGGGGGCGATCGTGTCGCCGTGCAGCGTGGCCAGTGCGGCGGCCTGCACGGCGACGGCGTTGCCCGCCGCTGCGAGCAGGAGCTCGGCCGTGGAGCCGGCGCCGATCTCGTCGTCGTCCAGGTCGTCGTCGAACGCGCCGACGGGGGCCTCGAGGTCGGCCAGCCAGTTGCCCAGCGCGGGCGCAGGGAACGCCGAGAGCAGCGGGGCACTGACAGGGTCGGCCGACGTGGGCTCGACGGCGTCGGGCGCACCGGCCAGTGCCTCGAGCCAGCTGGTCGGCACCACCGGCGGCACGGGAACGGCCGGGGTCGGGTCGATCGAGGCGGTCCGGCACCGGTCACGGAGGTCGGCGACCTCGTCCTGAAGCTGGGTGACCTGATTGAGCAGGTCGTCCACCAGGTTGAGCACGCGGGCACGGAAGGTCTCGACCGCCCGCTTGTCGTAGTCGCGGCCGGACGCGAAGCGATACCCGGCGAGCTCTTCGTAGGGGTTCACATCGACCTCCCTCGTGTGCGCTACGTGGTGGTGTTCTTCGTGCTTTCGCCAGCCTAGGGCGCTCGGTCTCGTATGGGTGCCCGGCGGCAGCATGTGGGCGCCTAGGCACAATCTGTGGCCGTCAGCGCAGCTAAGGCAAAGAGAACCATAAAAGACTTTCTGTTCATCCTCAAGTAGAGGAGCACCGCCCGTGCTGACGACCCGCCCTTCCCTCGCTCCGACCAGTCACCGCGACGACGGCTTCACGCTCATCGAGCTCGCCGTCGTCATCCTGATCATCGGCATCCTGATGGCGGTGGCCATCCCCACCTTCCTGGGGGTCCGCAAGGGCGCCCAGAACAAGGTCGCCCAGGCCAGCGTGCGCAATGCGCTCACGAGTGCCAAGTCGGTGGCGTCCGAGGACGGCACCTACATGGGCATCAGCCTGGCGATGCTCCAGCAGGCGGCCCCCGACCTCGTCATCGCCCAGGACGCCTCGACCAAGCCGAACGAGGTCTCCTTCGCGCTCGACGACGACACGGGTCGGATCACGTTCGTGGCCCGCGCCCAGACGGGGCAGTGCTACTGGCTGCAGGACAACCTCGACGACTCGGGGACCGCGTCGCACGTCCAGTTCGGCAAGTCGACCGGCGCGGCCTGCCACGCAGCGCAAGGAACGCCCACGTGGGCGTCGAAGTGGTGAACGCCGGCTCGAAGCCTGCGCGCGGTCTCAATAGCACGCAGCGTGGATGACATCTTTGTCATTTGAACGCAGTGCGTGGAGAAACAAACGATAAGCGTGCGGTTCTTGCAAATTCCCTGAGCATGCCCAACGCGGCGAAGGCAAAGGGACGGATAAACCACCGTTGCCACTTCGTAGAACGACCAGCCAAGGAGCCCCCACGATGTTGCATCTGCAGCGCCGCCTCGCCGAGGCACGCAAGGAAGACGGTTTCACCCTCATCGAGCTCGCCGTGGTGATCCTCATCATCGGCATCCTGCTCGCAGTGGCCATCCCGACGTTCCTGAGCGTCCGCAAGAACGCCCAGAACAAGGCCGCCCAGTCCACCGTCCGCAACGCCTTCACGGCCGCCAAGAGCTGGGCGTCGGACAACGGCAGCTACCAGGGCATGACGTCGGCGCTCCTCGGTGGCGAGGCACCCGAGGTGACGGTCCAGGACACCACGTCGGTGAACCAGCAGACCGTCGGCTTCTCGATCGACGCCAACTTCCAGATCATCATCGTCACGAAGTCCCGCGCCGGCAACTGCTACTACCTGCGGGACAACATCGACGACGACGGCGCCACCGCCAAGACGCAGTACGCGCACCTCACCGTCGCCGGCACGACCGCCTGCAGCACGGCCACGCCCGTCGCGGCGGACTGGAAGAACAAGTGGTGATCGTCCTCCGGACGAACTGAACGGGACCGGCGGATCAGGGCGGGGGGCGAGAGCCCCCCGCCCTGTCTCGCTCCGGTCTCCTCGTACCCGCCGCCGTTCCCCGAGGTCCACGACATGCCGTTGCTCGATCCGCCTTCCGGCCACCAGCTCAGCGCCGACGCCTCGCTGGTCGACGCCGCCCACGCCATCGGCATCCCGGTCATCACCCGGCTCGACCTCCTCGAGCCGGGTGCGGCGCGCGCGGTGCCCGAGGGCCTGGGCGTCGTCGGCGTGCGCTGGCACGAGGGCTACCTGGTGGTGGCCTGGCCCCACCTGCCGACCCCCGCCGAGGTGGCGCGCGTGCAGGGGCTCATCGGCACCCCGATCGTGCCGGCGGTGGCACCCGGCATCCTGGAGGCGTTGGCGAGGCTGGCCGTCGAGACCCGCACGGATGCGCCGCCGATCGAACGCATCCTCCACCTGGCGATCGCCCGGCGGGCCAGCGACGTCCACCTGGCCGTGGGCGTTCCGCCGATGATCCGCGTGGGTGCCGACCTCTACCCGATCGAGGGGTGGGGCCCGCTCAACCGGGACGACCTGGCCGAGATGTGCCGCTACGTGGCGGGCGATGTGCTCGAGCGGGGCTTCACGGGCGACTACGACGGTGCATGCACGTACGGCAGCCACCGCTTCCGCGTGAACATCGCCCGCCAGCGCGAGACGCCGTCGATCACGTTGCGCGTCATCCCACTCAAGGTGCCGGCCTTCGAACACCTGGGCCTGCCGCCGATGGTGGCCAACCTGTCGAGCTACCACAACGGCCTCGTGCTGGTGTGCGGGCCGACCGGATCGGGCAAGTCGACGACGCTGGCGAGCCTCATCGATCGCATCAACCGCACGCGCGCCTGCCACATCGTCACCATCGAGGACCCCGTCGAGTACGCCCACGTCTCGCAGCGGGCGCTCGTGCGCCAGCGCGAGATCGGTCCCGACACCGAGTCGTTCGCCACCGGCCTGCGCGCCGCGTTGCGCATGGATCCCGACGTCCTGCTCGTGGGCGAGATGCGCGACCTCGAGACCATCTCGCTGGCCGTCACCGCAGCCGAGACCGGCCACCTCACGTTCGCCACCGTGCACGCCAACACGGCGCAGTCGACCATCGACCGAGTGGTCGACGTCTTCCCCGCCGGCCAGCAGGCCCAGATCCGGGCCCAGCTGGCCAATACGCTCAAGGCCGTGGTCTGCCAGACGCGCTTCACGCGTCAAGACGACCCCGGCGCATCGGTGGTGGTCTGTGAGGTCATGGTGGTGACGCCGGCCATCGCCAACCTGATCCGCGAAGGCGAGTCGCACCGCATCAACGGCGCCATCCAGACGGGCATCGACACCTACGGCATGCAGCCGTTCGATCTCGGCTTGGCGCGCGCCCTGGCCGCCGGCCAGATCTCGCTCGAGACGGCGCTCGGCGCCTGCCAGAGCGAGCCCGAGTTCCGGGAGTACCTGAAGGTCGCCCATCGTGACGTCCAGATGTACTGAGCGGGCGGCGTCGGACGCCGGCCTCACCGTCATCGAGGTCGTGATGGCGGTCTTCATCGTCGCCATCGCGTCGGCCATGGCCATGATCGTGCTCAACGGTTCGGCGCGCTCGGCGCTCCAGTCGAAGCAGGGAGACCAGGGTCTGTCGATCGCCTCGGCTGCGCTCGAGACCGCGGCGGTCTTCGACTGCGGCACCACGACCGCCATGCTGGCCAGCGGTGCCGGCGACCTGACCAACCCGGCGTCGCCGGTCCCCGGGGCGCTCACCACCCGGGTCCAGCGTTGCGTGCCGGCCGACCGCGCCGCCATCGGCGACCTGGGCGACGCGCACTGGCGCCAAGCCGAAGGCAACCTCCGCTTCGAGGTCGAGGTGCGGACCAACTGGGTGCTGTTCAGCCCGCGCGGTGACGTGTCGAACGCCGATCCGTCGACGAGTGGGGCGTCGGTGCGCACCGACCTCTACCGGCTCCGGCGCGACGTGTCGGTCACGTGGAAGGTGGGGACGCGAACCCGGCAGCGCACGCTCGAGCAGCTGGCGGCGCCCCCACCCGACGCCATCGCCGGGTCGAACCGGGGGAGCGTGACCATCACCGGTGTGCCGGCCGTGGCGGGCGAGCCGGGCACGGTCACCCTGTCGCTCGGTCGAGGCTTCACCATCACGCACTCCGCCGGTGCCGACGGCGTGGTGCGCTTCCCCTTCCTCGAGCTCGAGGTGGCCTACCCGCTCAGCGTCAACGGACTCCCGCGCACCGGCGTGACGCTCACCGAAGGGATCCCCCATGTGGTGCAGGCGGCCTGAGCCCCACCGCGCCGCGCCCGGCGAGGAGCGCGACGCCGGTCTCACGTTGATCGAGCTCGTCGTGTCGATGAGCCTGCTCGCCATCGTCGGACTGATGAGCAGCATGGTCATGCTCGGCACCCGCAAGGTGGCCGAGCAGGTGACGTGGCGTGCCGACACCAACTCTCAGCTCCGCGACCTCATCGATCGCACGTTCGCCGACCTGTCGTCCGCCCGTTCACCGGCCCTGTGCATCGATACGGCGTGCGACCGCATCACCGAGTCGCGATCGGACCCGCAGGACCCCATGTCGCCTGCACTCGGCGTGCTCGTGAGCGCCGACGACTACGGCCTGTGCTACCTCAGCCAGCGCTCCGATGCCATCGGCCTCACCGATTCGCGCGCGGTGCTCCAGCCGTACTGGAAGGTGTGCCTGCGTGCCGAGGTGCCGGCGGTCGACGCCGGGCTCGCCGCCGGTCAACGAGAGCTCTACCTCTCCCTGTACGAACCTCTCGACAGCGACCGGGCCTACGGTCAGCTCGATGCGGCGAGCGCCTTCGCGTCCGTGGCGTCCACTCGGCGCCGACTGGCGGTCATCGACGTGCGCGAACGCGTGCCGTTCCGCTACACCATCCTGTCGGGCGCGGTGGTGCCG
>JANPGL010000673.1:0-4463 GCA_031423915.1 Actinomycetes bacterium
CGCGTGCACGCCGTGGTGGTGGCCGCCGCCGGCGCGACGTTCGACGAGGCGTCGGTCCTGGCGCTCTGCTCCGAGCGGTTGGCGGCCTACAAGCGGCCGCGGTCGTTCGAGGTCGTCGAGGAGCTGCCCGTGTCGGCCACGGGCAAGATCCTCAAGCGTCAGCTGCGTGATCGACATGTCGGGGCGACGCCGTGATCGCGCCCGACCTGCTCCGGAACCCGGCCCGCCGCTTCGGTCAGCGGCCGTGCATGGTGGGCGACGGTCGCTCGCTCACCTTCGCCGAGTGCGATCGGCGCGCCGACCAGCTGGCGGCCGCGCTCGCCGCCCGCGGTGTCGTCGCCGGCGACCGGGTGGCGCTGCTGGCGCTCAACGAGGTGGAGTACCTCGAGATCCAGGTGGCCGCCCAGCGCCTCGGTGTCATCCTCGTGCCGCTCAACTATCGGCTGGCGGTGGCCGAGCTGGCGTTCATCGTCGCCGACGCCGGCGCCCGGCTCCTGATCCACGGTCCGGACCAGGCAGAGCCGGCCCGGGCCCTCGGTCTTCCCACCCTTCACCTCGGGCCCGACGGCGTCGGCGAGCCCTACGAGGAGGAGCTGGCGTCCCATCCCGATCCCGAGCGGCGGGGCCCGCTCGAGGCGGGTGCCGCCGCCTGCATCCTCTACACGTCGGGCACGACCGGGCGCCCGAAGGGTGCCGTGCTCTCGAACCTGGCGCTGTACGCCCGGGCGGCGGCGCATGGCGTCGAGTTGCCGATCGCGCCCGGTGACGTGTTCGTGCAGACGCTGCCGATGTTCCACATCGCCTCGAACCTGTCGTACGGCTTCACCTACTGCGGGGCCACGAACGTGCTCGTGAAGGCGTTCGACCCCGTAGGGGTGACCGACACGATCGCCGCCCACGACGCCACCCACGTTTTGCTCGTGCCGACGACCATCAACCTGCTCTGCAATCACCCGGTCGCGGCTCGGGCCGACCTGTCGTCGTTGCGTACGGTGCTCTACGGCGCGTCGCCGATCGCGCCCGAGGTGCTCCGGCGGGCCATCGAGGTGTTCGGATGCGGCTTCGTGCAGTTCTTCGGCATGACCGAGACGTCCGGGTGCACGCTGCTGCGCGCCGCCGATCACGATCCGGTCCGCTTCCCGGAGCGCCTGGCGTCGGCCGGCACCGACACGGTGTCGTTCGAGACGCGCGTCGTCGACGCCGCTGACGGCGAGCTGCCGCCCGGCGAGGTCGGCGAGATCGTGACCCGGGGCCCCGCCGTGATGACCGGCTACTGGAACCAGCCCGAGGCCACTGCGGAGGCCCTGCGCAACGGTTGGATGCACACGGGCGACCTCGGGTACCGGGCTGCCGACGGCTACCTGTACGTGACCGATCGCCTGAAGGACATGATCGTGTCGGGCGCCGAGAACGTGTACCCCCGCGAGGTGGAGGACGTGCTGTTCGAGCACCCTGACGTGCTCGACGCCGCGGTGATCGGGGTGCCCGACGAGCGCTGGGGAGAGCGGGTTCACGCCGTGGTGTGCCTGCGGGTCGGACGCACGCTCGACTCCGCTGCGCTCCAGACGTTCTGCCGCGAGCGGCTGGCGTCGTACAAGTGCCCGCGATCGGTGGCGTTCGTGGAGGAGCTGCCGCGCAACGTCACGGGCAAGGTGCTCAAGCGCGAGCTCCGGGCGGCCCACTGGCCGGTGGAGGGTCGTTCCATCGGGTGAACCGGGGCGCCTTGGGCGGTGGAAACATTGTTGGTAGATTCCACCCGTGGTTCGTCAGGAGGGGATGGTGGCGCGCTCGTGAGCACGATGTCGGACGTTGCCGCCAAGGCCGGGGTGGGTATCGGCACGGTGTCCCGTGTGCTCAGCGGCAGCCTCCAGGTGAGTCCGAAGACCCGTCAGCGCGTGCTCGCCGCCGTGGAGGAACTGGGGTACGTGCCGAGCCGTCCTGGGGGCCGCAATGGCCCTGACCAGGGCGGACTTGTCGGGGTGGTCATCCCCGACTTCGGTTCGTCGTCGTCGATGGCGCGGCTCGTCGGCCTGGTCGCCGCGCTTCGCTCACGGGCGTACCACGTCGTCATCTACCCGGTGCACACACCCGACGAGGCCCGGCAGGCGCTTGTGGAACTTCCACGCTCGAAGACGCTCGACGGCGTCATCGTCATCTCGCTGCCGCTCCGGGGCGACGAAGGCGAGCGGCTGGCCGGTTCCCGATTCCCTGTCGTGCTGCTCGACACCACCCACCCCGGTCTGACGCGAGTGACCATCGACGACGTCGCCGGCGGGCGCCTGGCGACGCAGCACCTCATCGACCTCGGCCACGAGCGCATCGCCTTCGTCGGCGAGCCCGTGCGGAACCCGATGTCGTTCATGTCGAGCGGCCTACGCGAGGAAGGCTTCCGCACCGCCATCGCGAAGGCGGGCCTGGAACGCAACCCGCAGTACGTGCGTCACGGCCCCCACCTGCGCTCGGCCGGGCGCCAGATGGGCATCGAGCTGCTCGCCCACTCGACACCGCCGACGGCGGTGGTGGCCGCCTCGGACACCCAGGCGGTGGGCGTCATGGAGGCGGCACGCGCTTCGGGACGCTCGATCCCGGAGGACCTGTCGATCATCGGCTACGACGACATCGACCTGGCCTCGCTCGTAGCGCTGACGACGATCCGCCAGCCGCTCGAGACGTCGGGCGTTCGCGCCGCCGAGATCCTGCTCTCGGCGCTCGAGTCCGGGCAGAAGCCGCAGCCCTTCAACGACGTGCTGTCGCTCGAGCTGGTACTCCGCCAGTCGACGGCGCCGCCCCGTTGACGCCGGACCCGGACGGCACCGCCCCCTGCGAGGAGACCACCCGATGAGCACCCCCGCGCCCCTGCCCTGGTGGGCCGACGCCGTGGTCTACCAGCTGTACGTCCGCTCCTTTGCCGACGGCGATGGTGACGGCCGCGGCGACCTGGAGGGCATTCGGGCCCGCCTCGGTGAGGTGGCTGCGCTCGGCGTCGACGGGATATGGCTCAACCCGTGCTATCCGTCGCCCCAGCACGACCACGGCTACGACGTGGCCGACTACTTCGACATCGAACCCTCGTACGGCGATCTGGCCACCTTCGACGCGCTGCTAGCCGAGACACACGCGCTCGGTCTTCGGGTGCTCATGGACATCGTGCCGAACCACTGCAGCAACGAGCACGCGTGGTTCAAGGCGGCGGTGGCGGCCGGCCCGGGCAGCGCCGAGCGTGAGCGGTTCTACTTCCGCGACGGCCGCGGACCGAACGGCGACGAGCAGCCGAACAACTGGCAGTGCGCGTTCGCCGGCTCCGCATGGGATCGCATCGTCGGTGCCGACGGCGTGCCCGAGCAGTGGTACCTGCGCACCTTCGCGCCCGAGCAGCCCGACTGGAACTGGACCCACGCCGACGTGCGCGACCACTTCGCCCGGGCGCTGCGCTTCTGGCTCGATCGCGGCGTCGACGGGTACCGCGTCGACGCGCCGACGCCAGTGGGCAAGCATCCCGACCTGCCCGATGCGCCCTACGACCCGCGCGGCCCGGCGGCGATCGATGCCCGCCGGTACAACCCGTACACGACGTTCCGTCCCGAAGGCCACGACGTGTGGCGCTTCTTCCGGTCGGTCGTCGACGCGTGGGAACGCGAGCACCCCGGTCGCGAGGCGTTCATGGTGGCCGAGACGTACGCGCCCAATCGTCCGGACCTGCTCGCCGAGTACCTGCATCCCGACCAGTACCACTAGGCGTTCGCCTTCGATCTCATGCTCTGCCAATGGACTCCGGCCAGCCTGCGTCACGCCATCACCGATGCGCTGGCGGGTCGCGCCGAGCCCGAGCTGAGCGCGGCCTGGACCCTGAACAACCACGACACCCAGCGGTCGGTGACCAGGCTCGGACGCGCCGATGCCTCCGACCCCGACGTGGTCTACGCCACGACCGTGGCCGCGTCGTTCCAGCCCGTCGACCTCGTGCTCGGTGCGCGTCGTCATCGCGCCGCGCTCGCCATGATGCTGGCGCTGCCCGGCGCCTCCTACATCTACCAAGGCGAGGAGCTCGGGCTGCCGGAGGTGCTCGACCTGCCCGACGAGGCGCGGGAGGACCCGGTGTGGCACCGGTCGCCGGGAGTCGAGCTGGGCAGGGACGGCTGCCGGGTGCCCATCCCGTGGACCGAGGACCCTGCGACGTCGTACGGCTTCTCGCCGACCCGTACCGCCTCGCCGTGGTTGCCGCAGCCGCCGACGTGGGCGCGGTACGCCCACGACACGCAGGACGCGGACCCCGACTCGATGCTGGCGTTCTATCGCCGGGTCCTGGGCCTGCGCCGAGTGCACGGGCGCGGCTCGGTCGCGTGGCGAGATCTCGAGGGCACCGTGGCGTTCGACCGTGGCGACAGGCTGCTCGTCGTCACGAACCCGACGCCCGCGCCGGTGTCGCTGCCGGCGGGCTGGGTCGCGGGCCGATCGCTCGTGCT